>DATILK010000304.1:0-1697 GCA_035476555.1 Chthoniobacterales bacterium
TTCTCCGAATCGAGATATTCCTCGCGGCCGGGCAGAGCCGCGTTTTCACAGAGCTCGAACCCGCTGTAGATGCCGTAGACGCTGGAGAGCGTCGCGGCCAGAACGGAGCGGATGATGAAGGCGGGCCGGCCGCCTTCCTGCAAGTGCTTCGGCAAAATATCGGGCGTGTTCGGCCAGAGATTGCCCCGGAAAAATTCGCGCATGTCGGTTTGGGTGAGCTCGGTGAAATAATCGGTCAGCTCCTGCTTCGCCGTGCGCCAGGTGAAGTAGGTATAGCTTTGGTTGAATCCCGCTTTCGCCAGCACCTTCATCATTTTCGGTTTGGTGAACGCTTCGGAAAGAAAGAGTACGTCGGGATATTGCGCGCGGACACCGCTGATCACGTACTCCCAAAATGCGACCGGTTTTGTGTGGGGATTATCGACCCGGAAAATGCGGACGCCGCGCTCGGCCCAGAAGAGAATGATGCTTTTCATTTCCGCCCAGAGCGTCTGCCAGTTTTCGCACCGAAAATTCAGCGGATAAATGTCTTCGTATTTCTTCGGCGGATTCTCGGCGTATTTGATCGTGCCGTCGGGCCGTTTGTAAAACCACTCGGGATGCTCGCGCACGTAAGGATGATCCGGCGAACAGTTGATCGCGAAATCGAGGGCGATCTCCATCCCGCGGCTGCGGATTTCGTTTTCGAGCCAGGCAAAATCTTCGAAGGTGCCGAGCGCCGGCTCGATCGCCTTGTGTCCGCCGAATTCGCTTCCGATCGCGTAAGGTACACCGGGCTCGCCGGGCTCGCACGTGACTGAGTTGTTACGTCCTTTTCGATTCGTGTATCCGATGGGATGGATCGGCGGGAAATAAATAACGTCGAACCCCATCGCCTTCGCTGCTTCGACGCGCGGCAGGCAATCGCGAAACGTCGATCCGCGATCGGGCAGGCCTTCGGCTGAGCGCGGAAAAAATTCATACCAGGCCGCGAAGCGCGCTTCCTTCCGGTCGACAACAACCTGCGGCGCAGGCCCGTACTGCGTGGAAGCGGCGCGATCCGGATAGCTGGCCATGAGAACTTCGAGCTCGCCGGAGTGCGCCATCTCGTTCACCTGCGCGGGATCGCTGGCGCGCATGGTGTTCGCCAGTTCGCGCAGCCGGTCGGCATCGGCAAAATCCTCGGCGCGATCCGCGGCTGCATCCAAAAGTGCCGCGCCTTCCAGAGTTTCACTGGATAAGTTGTCGAGGCCCGCCTCGAACTTCGCCGCGAACTCGTGCTGCCAGCCGCGGAATGTGTCCGTCCAGGCTTCGACTGTGTACTCGTAGGTTGCGTTTTCGTAGACAGTGCAAACGCCCCGCCAACGGTCGTTGTCGACGTGCGCCATTGGCGTTTCGTGCCAATGCTGCTCGCCGAGTTTTCTCCATTTCAACGCGGCCGCGACGACGTCGTGCCCATCCTTGAAAACGTCCGCTTCGACCGCCAGGTCGTCGCCGGCGACGCGCTTCACCATGTAACGCCCGCAATCCACGAGCGGTTGCAGATTCTCGATAACGGCGGTGGGAAAGGCCCGGGGCATGGGCCATCAATCAACTGAGATTCGCCGGGGGCGAAAGCGGAATTCTGCTTACGCCAAAAAACGCGTTGCTAATTCAGACCGCGAAATAAAAGGCGCACTCGTAGAGACCCGAAGTGCGCGTCTCTTCGCGGCGAACTT
>DATILK010000305.1:0-2974 GCA_035476555.1 Chthoniobacterales bacterium
ATGCGATCTGGACACCGAGCGCCTCGAGCACGTCCGCGCTGCCGCAACGCGACGTGACGCTGCGGTTGCCGTGCTTCACGATCGCCACGCCGCCCGCCGCCAGGACGAACATGATCGTCGTTGAAACGTTAAAAAGATCGAGCCCGTCGCCGCCGGTCCCGCAAACGTCGAGCATTGGTCCCGGCAACTTCTTTGGATCGATCAGCGGATCGATCGCGCGATCCATCAATTGCTGCACAAAGGCGACGATCTCCTCCACGCTCTCGCCTTTGCCATGGAGCGCGATCAGAAAATCGGCTTTCGTCGCGTCCTCCGTTGAATCGGAGAACAACATCGACATCGCATGGCTGACGTCGCCCGGCGTCAGGTCGAGGCCGCCTCGCAGTTTGGCGATGAGCGCTTTCATGCCGCGCGATTTTCCAGCTCGCTGAGGAACGCGCGGTATGCGTCCGGGGAGATTTCCGATGGTTTGATTTCGCTGCGCCCTCCCCAGAAAACGTTCGTGTAGGAAACGGGAATGCCGCACGCCTCGAGATGCGCATCGATGGCGGCCTTGTGTTCGAGCAGCCGGGCTTTGTCCGTCCCGTGAGCGACGGCCATGATATTGACGTTGCGAAACTCCGGACCGGCTTCGCGCCAATAGCAGTGAGTGAGAATGTGATGGCGGCCGACTTCGCCGCCGGTTTCCACTTCGCGGCCGGCTGGAACAGCCCAATGAAAGAGGCCGTTGAAACGCGTGACGCGAACTCCGCCCGCGGATGGCTTCACGTGCTCCAGGAACGTCGAGAAACGTCCGATGACTTTGCGAGAGTTGAGCGCTTCCGCGATTCGGCAAAATTCTTCCAGCCCCAGGCCTGCTTCCGCGGCGCGCGCTCGCCACGGTGAAGGCGCGATCTCCGCCGGCTCGAATTCGCGTTTCAGCGCGACGAGAACTTTCCATTCCAAATCGTTCAGCTCCGCGACATGCACCGCTGCCATCGTCGCCGGCCCATCGGCTTTGCTCCCGGGCTCGATCGTTTTCCGCCGAACGTGTCCGACCCCAAGCGTGAAAATTCCTTTCGCCGGCATCAGGCGGAAATGTTCCGCGCCGACTTTTTTGGCGAGAATTTCGCCGTGATGCTGGAGAGAAAATCCGCGCGGGACTTTCAGGGTCGTCCACAGTTTGTATTCCGAGCCCGGCGTGACCGAGTCGGTGGAACGCAAAACGACGTGGCCGGAAAACGGATCGCATTGCGACATGTAATCGAAGGCCGCTTCGATTTTTTCCGGCCCCACTTTCCAGGCGACGAGCGCGCCGTCCGCGAGATTGGTGGCGAGTAACGTTTGCCGGACGCGGCGAATCGTTCCGGCCTCGAGCATGGCGCGGATGCGTTCCATCACGGTTGCCACGGGCACACCGGAACGCGCCGCAATTTCTTCGAACGGCTCGCGAACAAAGCCCTCGATCTTGTCCTCGGAGATGGCGAGGATCTTCGCGTTAATCGGATCGTTGTGTTCTACCGGTAACATTCGCAGTTGAGGATGGCTCACTGCGAGTATCGCCGAACGCGTCAGGCGGCGCAGGAAAAAATCGCGCAGAAATGGCAGGCCGTCCCAGCGAGCACAAAAAGATGCCAGATGAAGTGACTGTAACGCAGGGCTTCGTTACGAAAGAAAATTACGCCGGTCGTGTAGGCGACGCCGCCCGCAAGCAGCCAGATCACCGTCTGAGTTGGAACGGCGTGAGCGAATTCGCGGAATGCGATCAGGATCAGCCAGCCCATTCCGAGGTACAGGGCCAGCGACAATTTTTTCCAGCGAAGGCCGGTGCGCAGTTTGAAGACCACGCCGATCGCGGCGATCGACCAGACGAGCGCAAAAATCGTCCAGCCCAGGACGCCGCGCATCGGGCCCAGCGTGAACGGTGAGTACGTTCCCGCGATGAGGAAAAAAATCGCGATGTGATCGATGATCTGGAGGGTGCATTTCAATCGCGTCTGCGGCCAGGCGTGATAAAGCGTCGAACAGAGATAGAGAAGCCACATCGTGGCGACGAAGATGAGGGTGCCGACGTAGAACGCCTGATTCGGTTGGCGCGCGGCCGCGATGCAAAGAAAAGGGGTGGCGATGATCGCCGCCGCCAGGCCGAACCCGTGGCTAATGCTGTTCGCGATTTCTTCGCGCCGCGTCTGGGTCCAATTCGCCGCGGCGAATAACTCGTCGATCGCTTTCATGCGTTTGCCCGGACGCGCATCGCCGTCTCATAATACAGTTAAGGCTCCGGTGAAAAGCGAAATGCATCCCATCAAGGCAATCTTCTTCGATGCAGCCGGGACGTTGATTCATCTCCCGCAGAGCGTCGGCCACCATTACTCGTTCGTGGCGCGACGAATTGGTCTGCGACTCGACGCCGGCGCGCTCGACGCCGCGTTCGCCGCGTCCTGGAAACAAATACCGGCCCGGGCCGCGATCGATGGTCCGCGCGACGATGATGACAAAGGCTGGTGGCGTGATCTGGTCAATCGCGTGCTGGACCAGGTTGCGCCCGAACTCGCCGAGCTGGATCGCGACGCTTTTTTCGAAGGCGCTTACAGCCATTTTGCCGAACCTGGAGTCTGGGATCTTTATCCTGAAGTTCCAGACGTTCTCAACGCCCTCGATGGAAAATTCCAGCTCGCCGTTATTTCAAATTTCGACGGTCGTCTCCGGATGATCCTCGAGCATCTCAGCGTTTCGAAATTCTTCTCCCACGTTTTTCTTTCCAGCGAGCTTGGCGCCGACAAACCGGACCCGGAAATTTTCCGACGCGCCCTTCGTTTGAGCGGTGTCCGGCCTAACGAGACGTTGCACGTCGGCGACGATCCCGAGCGCGATTGGGCGGGCGCGACCGCGGCCGGCCTGTCCATCTGTCGGTTGCAACGGCCACGAAATAGTTTGCGCGATCTGCTGTCGATCTAAATGGGTTGGGTGGGACTCGAACCCACAACCAACGCCT
>DATILK010000306.1:0-7204 GCA_035476555.1 Chthoniobacterales bacterium
CTCCGGGCTCGATTGCACGGGCGACGGCGCCATCGCCAGCGTCGCGTGCGGCATTCTCAAACCGCATCTGCAAAAACTCGACGGCCGCGAATTCTCGCTCATGTCGCTGCCGCTTGGCGAAGTCCGGCTGCGCGATGTGCATGTCGCGGTAAACGACAAGCTTTCGGTCACGGCGGAATTTGGCTCGACGCGCGAATAGGTCGTATAAAACCTATGGGAACTATTTCATGACCATCAAAATCGGTTTCGACATTCAATTCGAACTCGCGGCGCCGACGCCCATGATTTTGATGCTGTACGTTCATCCATCGCGGCAGACGGATCTACGGGCGGAGGAAAAGATTGCGGCCGAACCAAACGTTCCCCTCACCGATTTCACCGATCTGTATGGCAACCGTTGCGCGCGTCTTCTCGCGCCCGCGGGCGACATTCGGTTCTCGCTCGAGACGTTCATCGAAGACTCGGGCAAGCCGGACGAACAGAATCCCGATGCGATTCAGCACGCGATCGAGGATTTGCCTAACGACACGTTGCCGTTCCTCCTCACCAGCCGCTACTGCGAAGTCGACAAGCTCTCCGACGTTGCGTGGCAGCTTTTCGGCAACACCGCGCCCGGGTGGTCGCGCGCCAAAGCGATCTGCACCTGGGTTCATAATCACATCACTTTTGGTTATCAGTTCGCCGACCACACCAAGTCCGCGTTCGATGTTTACAACGACCCGCGCGGCGTCTGCCGCGACTTCAGTCATCTCGCCGTCGCCTTCTGCCGGTGCATGAACATTCCGGCGCGTTACGTCACCGGTTACATGGGCGACATCGGCGTGCCGCTCGTGTTGCCAATGGATTTCAGCGGCTGGTACGAAGTTTATCTCGGTGGCCGTTGGTACACGTTCGACGCCCGGCATAACGTGGCCCGCATCGGCCGCATCGTTATGGCCCGCGGACGCGACGCCGCTGACGTCGCGCTCACCACAAATTTCGGCAGCGCCCGGCTGAAAAAATTCTTCATCATCAGCGACGAAATGCCGGCGTAGCGGCGCGACGTTATTGGCGGCTTAATCGCCGGAAGAGCCACCAGCCGAGGCCGAGGAATAAAACGTTCGGGAACCAGACGAGCAGTTCCGGGTGCAGCTTCGCGTTTGCGCGGAGCGTGTCGGCGATGATGATGAACAGGAAATAAAAGACGCCGATGACCAGGCTCGCGGCGAAACCGAACGAAGTCTCACGTCGATGGGCGGTGATGGCGAGAGGAACGCCGACGAGCGCGAAGACGAGACAGGCAACGGGAAACGAAAAGCGTTTGTTAATTTCCGTGCGACTCGAGCTGCGCATTTTCGGGTCGTCGTTCTTGAGCTGATCGAGAAGCTGCTCAAGCGAGAGCATCGAACGGCTGGCCCGGTGTTTTTCTTTTTCGTAAAGATCTTCGAGACTGATCGGCAACGTGCCTTCCTCCACGCTGATCCCATCCCGCATTCGTCGCAGATCGTACGGATCGACTTCATCCCGCTGCGAGTAACGCGCATTATAAAGATGCATCAGGATCCGGCGGTTCGGCAGATCGGCTTCGAGGCTGCCTTCGCGCGCGTGCGTCACTTTCATCGGCATCGATTCCTCGCTCGTTTCGAACACGAGAATATTTTCCAGCTTGTTCCCTTCTTTTTTGCCGACGTAAATTTTACGCCCGGGAAATTGGTCGATCACCTGGTCGCTGCCGAAGAGCGCCATCGGGTTTCGCGTCGCGAGATTGAAAACCGTGCTGCGCATTTCCTCCTGCGCGGCGGGCGCGACCTGGATATTGAGCCAGAGCGAAGCGGCGGTGCAGAGCAACGCGATCCCGACGAGCGGAACACAAATGCGCGCGATGCTGACGCCGTTCGAACGCAGAGCCGTCAGCTCGTTGTCCGCGGAGAGGCGGCCGAACACTAGAAGCACGGCTGTGAGCAATCCCCACGGGATGGTAAAGATGAGGGAGAATGGCAGGACGTAGGCGACGAAACCGATGAGGTAATCGACGGGCAGATCGTGATTCACGAGGAGCGGGAGGAGCTTGCGAAAGATGTTGCCGACAACGAGGACGAAACTGAGGACGAAGATCGCGAAGATCAGGTTCACGAAGAGCTGCCGGCTGAGGTAGCGGTCGATGATTTTCATCGCAGGGGCTTGTTAGTGCGGGTTGTTATCTCTCGCAAGTTTAGCGACCCCGATCGGTCGGCGTATTGTCATCACTGATTCCAGCCCGGGATGGACTTGCTGAGAACGCCGTCGCGCGCGGAAGCGGTGGCGGCCAGTTGCTTGTTCAGTTCCTGCAACAATGTTCGATCCGATTTTCGCACCGCGAATCCCATTTTTTCCAGCGCTACGCCCGGGACGACCTCCGGCGTGATGTCCGTCAACGCCAGCTCGGCGCCGATCGATTGTTTCAACTCCGTGGTTTTTTGCAGCGCATACGGTTTATCGAGGAGCGCGCCATCGATCCTCTCCGCCACCAGGTCCGCCAGCATTCGATCGTAGGCGCCACTGCCGCCGTACGGAATGAAGCGGTCCCCGGCGGCGTCCCCAAAAAGTTTGCGCGCAAAAGTTTCGTTCGTCGTTTTCTCCGCGGCGGCCACGCGATTCAGCACGAGTTTCCCATCGACGAATGGCTTCACGCCCGGCTTGGCGACCATCGTCTGCGGATATTGCAGCGTTGGGTCCGTGAACGAAATCGCGTACGTCTTCTCGCGCTCCGGCGTTATCGAAATCGCGGAGGCAATCGCGTCGACGGCGCCGTCCCGCTCCAGGAGCCGAAAAAATTCCTCGCCCCAAATCCGGCGCGTGTAAGTGATCGTTGGCTTCGCGTTGATGCCGTGATCCGCGAGAATGCGCGCGCCCAGGTCTCGCAACAGCTCGATCTCGTAGCCGGTGAGCTCAGCGCCTTCCTGGCGCACGAAAAATCCGTCGGGCTCAGCCGTGCCGACATGAATGTTTCGCGTCGCGATGATTCGATTCAGCGAGCTCGGATAATACGTGAACGTTTGTTCCGCATTCCATTGCCCGAACTTTTCCTTTTGTCCGGGCGCCTGCCAGAGCGGCCGAACTTTCCAGCGCACTTTTCCCTCGATGCCCTGCGGCACGATGGAGTTGCGAGCCGTGCGCTGAATTGCGGGAGCTTTTCCTTCCGGCGCGATCGAGACTTCGAACGATAAATTTTCCTGCGGCAAATCCTTGGTCGTCCACGAAAGAAGAATCGGCCCGACGATCGACGCGCCATCCGCCGGCCGGTCGATCTTCACGGTCTCTCCGGATCCGCGGCTCTTCTGGCGAAGAAACCACGCGGCCGTGCCCGCCGCGATCAATGCCGCCAATCCCACGGCCGCCCAAACCGTCCACGATTTCTTGCGCGGCTTTTCTTTTTCACTGATCGCGGGAGCGGCCGGCGTCGCTCTTCGTTGCAACGCCAGGATCGCGTCCGCTAATTCGCCGATATGTTTTTCCAGCGGCGGATTCATGGCATCGAGCCAGTGACAACTGCTGATGAAATATTCGAGGTCCTTGGACGGCACGACGTTTTCGACCCGAAACGGAATGATGGCCACGCCTTTGTTCACCGCGCGCTCGATTTCGCGCATGACCTGCGGCGAGCCATTCGAATGCTTCGAAAAAATCACCACCATCACGGCGCTATCGCCGATGGCTTCGATAATCGCCGAACCCCACGTCCGGCCCGGACCGACATCGCGCGGCGCGATCCAGCACCGGATCTTGTTCGCCTCGAGCGTCCCGCAGACTGCGTCCGCAATCTTCTTATCCTCGGAGCAATAGCTGATGAACGCGTCGTACGGCATCGGCCGCGAGCTTAGCGTGTTGACGAGCGAGTTGGCAACCGCTCCACGGAACGCTTACATGATAGCGATGCGATTGGTCACGCTGGCGTTATCTGTTTTATGGTCGACAACGATGATCGCCGCCACCGATCCCATTCGGCGAACGCGCCAATGCCTGGTCGTTGTCTCGCGCGATTGGAATGCGAAGACCGGTGTGCTGCGCGCGTTCGAACGAAAGAGCTCGCGAAGCGCGTGGCAAACGCACGGGCCCGCGATCCCGGTTGTCTTGGGAAAAAAAGGTCTGGCCTGGGGACGTGGCCTCGTCGATTTCAACGCGGCAGTTCGCAAAGTCGAGGGCGATAACAAAGCGCCTGCCGGAATTTTTCGGCTCGGTCCCGCGTTCGGTTACGCGCCAAAGCCGGCGGCGCGTTGGATCAAGCTCTCCTACGTTCCCCTCACCGCTCAGAGCGAAGGCATCGACGATCCGCACTCGCGTTATTACAACCAGCTCGTCGATCGGTCGAAGGTGGCGCGAGTTGATTGGCACAGCTCCGAACGAATGCTGCGCGCCGACGATCTCTACAAATGGGGCGTTGTTGTCGCGCATAATTCCCCCGCCCGACCGGGCGCCGGGTCCTGTATTTTCCTGCACGTCTGGAAGGACTCCCGCTCTGCGACCGCGGGCTGCACGGCGATGACAGAACAAGATTTGCTGAATTTGTTGCGCTGGCTGAATCCGACGGCGCGACCCGTTCTGGTGCAGATGCCGCAGGCGGGGTACGACGCGACGCGGGCGAAGTTTCGGCTGCCCGCGGTGCGCTAGTCTTTGCTTCGCGGCGAACTTTGCTACGTTGCACCGAATGAGCGGCGACCCTTTTGACGTGGCGATTATCGGCGGCGGACCGGCCGGCAGTGTCGCCGCTGCACTTCTCGCGCGCGCCGGGCGTCGCGTGATCGTGCTCGAGCGCGACAAGTTTCCGCGCTTCCACATTGGCGAATCGCTTCTGCCCTTCAGCATGCAGGCTTTCACCCGGCTCGGTCTCCACGAGAAATTCGCGCGGGCCGGTTTCATGGAAAAATTTGGCGGCGAAATGTACGGCGCCTGCGGCGACGACGGCGTGAAATTTTATTTCGAGGACGGCTTTTGTTCCCAAACCGACCGTTCGTACCAAGTCACGCGTGCAGATTTCGACAAGGTCCTGCTCGATCATGCCGCGGAGAGCGGAGCCGAAGTGCGCGAAGAAACCGGCGTCGATAAAGTCGACTTTTCGGAGGACGGCGCGACGCTGGCCATCTCGCGAAAAGGAAACGGCGGACCGGAAGAAATCCGCGCCCGTTACGTCATCGACGCCAGCGGACGGAACTCGATTCTCAGCGCGAAGTTCAAGCTGAAGAAAAACTACGATCATCTCCAGAAGGTTTCCGTGTTCGCGCATTACGACGGCATGATCCGCGCGGAAGGCCGCGATGGGACGCTCACCCGAATGGTGCGCGCGCTCGACCGCTGGTTCTGGGTGATTCCGCTGAGCGCGACGCGCACCAGCGTTGGCGTGGTGCTCGACGGCGCGGTCTACAAGAAGTCGGGGTTGAGTGCTGAAGAATTTTTGCAACAGGCGATCGAGGAGCAACCGATCCTGATGCAGCAAATGCGAGACGCCGAACGCGTGACGCCGGTCCGCACTGCCGCCGATTTTTCCTACCGCAGCACGCAGCTTACCGGCGATCGCTGGATGCTGGCGGGCGACGCGGCCGGCTTCATAGATCCGGTCTTTAGCAGCGGCGTTTTCCTGGCCGTGCTCGCGGGCGAGCAAGCGGCCGACGTGTTGCATGAAGTGCTCGATCGTCCGGCGAAGCGCCGGAAATTGTTCGCGCGTTACGGGCGCAACATCAATAAGGCGATGGACGTTTATCTGCGCTTCGTCGACGCGTGGTATTCGAAGGAATTCATCGAGGTGTTCCTGCATCCGCAGGATCTCTTTCAAATTCCGCCGGCGGTGAATGCGGTCCTCGGCGGAAACATCGGCGACAGCTTCGCCATCAAATGGCGAATGTCGCTTTTCTATCTACTCGTTAGGCTGCAACGCTGGATCCCGCTCTGTCCGCGGCGAACACTGGTGCCGAAAAAAGAAGATACGCCTGAAACCGCGGAAGCATTAGAGGCGGTTTTGTGAGGAGCCTTCGCTTCGCCGCTGTCATCGTCGTGGCCGCGATGCTTTCGAGTTGCGGCACCATTCATCAATTCATCGGGCCATCGCCGGACTGGCAGGCGCGCAACGGCCAGCTTTTGTATCACGGCAAACGAACGACGTTGATTGGTGAAGTGCTGGTTCGTTTTTCCAAGGCGGGCGACTTCGAGCTGACGTTTACGAAAGGACCCGGCGTAACGCTCCTCGAGATTCGGCAGGACGCGACGAACTTCAATGTCCGAGGCCCGCTGGTCGGCGTGGGTTGGTCCGGAAGCACGGAACACGCGCCGGCGCATTTACGCGGCTGGCTTGAGTTGCGCGAAAAACTGATGACGCTCGGCGATAAAACGTCGCTGACTCATTCCTACCGCGGCGAAAAATTCACGTTCCGGTTTTGACCTTTGAAAGGCAGGCGTCGCCGCCGCGGTTCGCAAAATTCTAATGGCCATTCATTACACCATCGCTCAACTCGTCACGCGACGACGCGGCCTGGTCTGGACTGCCATCGCGTTGATCAGCGCCGCTTCGATCGCGGTCCTGATTTTGCGAATGAAACTGGACTCGGAAGTCCTGAATCTGTTGCCGGGTGGATTTGAATCGGTCGAGGGACTGAAAGTTTACAACCGCGATTTCGCGCAGGTGCGCGACCTGACTTTTGCGCTCGTCTGTCAGCCGGACGATGTCGACAAGCTGGAGGAATTCGCGCCGCAATTTGCCGAGCGGCTGCGCAAACAACCGTGGTGCCGGCGCGTTCTCGCCGGCGTGCCGATGGAAACGCCGGAAGGCGTCCACGATCTGCAATCGATCGCCGTGCCGCTTCTGCTGAATCTCGAGCCGGCGGCGTTCGATCAAACGTTAACGTTGCTGCAACCGGCGAAAATCCAGGAGCGCCTGCATCGTCTGCACGAAGAGATCGAAGCAGGCTCGCCGCTGCCACAGATCGAGTTGGGGCTCGACCCGCTCGGCGTTGTCGCGCCGGCGTTGAAGCCGTTCGCCGGCAACGCGTCGATCGAAGAAGATCAACCGCTCACTTCACCGAACCGGACGATGCGCGTTTTTCTGACGGTCACAAACCAGCCAGGCATCGGCGCGTTCGATTGCCAGAAGCTGATGCGCGAAGTGAAAGCATTTCAGCAGAGCGCGCATGAAGGTTGGGATGGCGGTCCGCTTCAGATTCTGGTGACGGGACGTTCGGCCTACGTCGCCGAAATTTCG
>DATILK010000307.1:0-2380 GCA_035476555.1 Chthoniobacterales bacterium
CTTTGGAAATAACGCTGCTGCGCTTCCCAAATTCCCAAGTGGACTTGCGAAATGGTTCCCGCGAAAATCAGCGCCATCGCCGCGACCAGACAAACGATCGTCAACTTGAGTGACGTGATGACGTTGATCAGTTTTCGCAGCATGGCCTAGAGGCGGATCGATTGAAGGAAGGCAACGAACTTCGGTTTCTCCTTCTCCACGAGATTCGGCGGACCGGTTAATTTGAAAAACCACGCGCGTCCGCCCTGGCGCGCCCAGCCTGCAAGCACGCGCGCACTTGGACCGCTCATATCGATTGTGTCGATGCGAACATCGGCAGCTTGCACCGATGTGATCATCGGCTTGAGCAGCTCGGCGCCGATCGCCGGCAAGCCGATCTGTTGCCGCCAGCGATTCACGTTCTCGACGTCGCCACCGCCTTCGCCGGGAAACGTCACGACGGAAATATCCGCTTTCTCGCCGTTCTTCTCCGCCGCGAAACTTGCGTAGCGCATGGCCGACGCGGGGGCAGGGGACCAGCCCGCCGGGACTTCCCATTTTATTTCCGGCTTATCGGAAGTGACCGGGGGCACGTTTGTATTCGCGGTCGAGGAATCCGGAGCTGAAGCGCGCGAGGCTGCGATCCATTTCAAGAAATTCTCCTTCTCCGCACCGACGAGCGTTGTGTTTCCGCGCATTTTGAAAAACGCGGTGCCGTTCGCGTCCGCCGCAATCGCGCCGACGATTCGTCCGTCCTTGGTCGCGTCGCCGTTTTCGGGTTGGCCGGAAAGATCCACGACGGCGACTTCGCCGCGCGCCGTCGGCAACGGCTGAATCATGCCCTTCAATTTCTCCTCGGTGATCGGAGCTTGCACGAGCTGACCTAACCAGCGGTTGACATTATCCAGGAGATTGCCTGCCGCGGGTCCGAGCACGACGAAAGAGATGTCGGCGACGGCTCCGTTCTCGCCGTGGACGAGAAAACTGGCCTGGCGCATTTGCGAAAGAGGCTGCGCTTCCCAGTTCGGCGGAACCAAGGCCGTCGGTGCTGCGGTTGATAAGGCGGACGGCGACGAAGCATTTGTCGGCATCAAAGCTTCCGGCGCCGGCGTGCTCTCGAGCGGCGCCTTGGCGATGCGATAAACTTTGATCTGTTCGTCTTTCCTCTCGCACGCGCCGAGCACTATTGCCGTCGTGATTATAAGAGACACTGCGGCCGCCCTCATTCCCAAATGTCGCATCAAACCAACCGTAACTAGAAGCGGAATTGCAGGCTCGAGAAGACCGCGTGCGCGTCGTAATTATTGTGGCCGCCGGAGGTTTCGTCGCGATAACGGTAGTAACCGTACTGCAATTTCAACCGCACGTTCTTGCTAATCTGCCTGCCCAACGTCGCTCCGACGGTGTGTTGGGTTGCCCCCGCGCCATAGGGCATTCCAACGATCGAGTTGCCTTCGTAATTGTCGGCGCGGTAATACGAATACTCCGCATGAAGGTCGGTCTTATCGTCGACGGAGAATCCCGTCGCGATGCTGGCGGTCCAATAATCGCTCTGTGAATCGGCAATGCTCGGCATCGTGTTGCCGGTGAAAATGATGTCGGCCGGTGTGTCGGTCTCGTCCTTCACATAAGAGAAAGTCCCCTGGAAATAAAGCCGGGCCGTCGGATTCCAAGTGACGGTTTCACTGAAGATGTGCTGGGTGATCGTGGCCGTCCGCATTTCGTCGTAGATGATATTGGTGAGCCCCGGACCAACCGCGGTCGGCGAGACGGCCCACTGGCCGTCGATATTCGCTCTGACGTAATCGTATCGCGTCACGAATGACACCGTGCCGGCTGCCTGGGGGATTTTCGGCCGCCAGGTCATGCGGATATTGAAATCATTCGTCTCCCATTCCTGGTGAAGGAGGCGCTGATTATGTTCCGCGCCGGAGACCGGCGGCACGGCCACCTCCGAGATGAAGTTATTCTCGTAGTCAGCGTTCTTATAATAGTACTGGCCTGCGAAGTTGAGCTCGGCGAGCGCGTACCAGTTAAAGCCAGCCGTATATTTCTGGGAGAACAGCTCGGTATCCTTGTTCTCTATTCCTTCGTCTGTCCCGCCGACGATCTCGTGCTCCTTGATGCTGCCCCATTCTTCCGTCCAATCGCCGCGCACATAGAAGGTCCAATGTTCGACGCCGGTGTAACGCAGCTCGAACGTTTCCGCCACGTTATCGAACTCATCATTGCTATCGGCTTCCCGCGGCGTGGGATTCGGGAGATTGTGGAAACCGCCTTGCGGATTCGTGGGGGAAAACGGCGCGGTGTTGCCGGTGGTATTCGTGTCCAGGAAAGTATTGAGCGTGTCTTTGTTCTGGTGCGTATAACGAAATCCGGCCAGAGCAGTGAGATTTTTTAC
>DATILK010000308.1:0-14600 GCA_035476555.1 Chthoniobacterales bacterium
TGTCAGCATACCATCTCGATGCGGAAATTGGCGATCGTACCGGCTGGCACTTCGGGCTAGAAGTTCAAAGCGTTGCGAGCAAGACTATGCAGGCATTGATTCGCCCTCGCCGTGGCGGGGCACTAATGTGGTTTGGCTACGAGTCGGAGCGACGAGGTAAGGCATACCGCAGCTTTTGGCTTTATTGTGAAAGTGAGAAGATTGCAGATTTCGTCGCGAAAGAACTACGCCCGTCGCGCTATTCCTCGCACCGATTACTGCGGAAAGAGGATGATCGTGGTAAGCGTTCGTATATCTGCATCCGCGCGGAAGCATTGTACGGTCGACGCGACTTCGACTGGTTTTCTGGATTTCTAGATAGTTGTTATGGGCTTGCACGTCGTTTTGCTCCAGCTGAGCCTCCAAGCGATCGGCAGCGGCGAAAAGATGTCGTGCGGCTAAAGAAAGTGCGTCCACGAAGAAGCTTTCTGTCGCAGCTGCGCGTGTAACCCGTGAGCGCGGTTGTTTACAGGTTGGCGAAAGGATAAAACGGCGGCACGCACATAGCATGGCGCACGACGTTTTCATTTCCCACTCGAGCGACAATCGCCCGACAGCGAATGCTGTTTGCGCGGCTCTCGAGAGCGCCGGCATCCGGTGCTGGATGGCACCGCGCGATGTGATGCCGGGCCGTTCGTATTCGGGCGAAATCACCCGCGCGATTCAGCAGAGTCGGGCTTTCATTCTCATTTTCTCCCAGCATTCGAACAACTCCGAGCAGGTGCTGCGGGAAGTGCAGCTGGCTGCGAACTCGCGCCTGCACATTGTCCAGTTCCGGATCGACGCCGTCTCGCCGAGCGACGATCTCGAATACTATCTGAGCGGCCCGCACTGGCTCGACGCGGTTACGCCGCCACTGGAGAATCATCTCGGGCGACTCAAAGACTCCATGAAAGCGTTGCTCTCCTTGCCGCGCGCGGACGGCGAGAGCGCAACGTCGCCTGCGCCGCCGACGGCAACAGTCCCTCCTCCGCCACCAGCGCAGAGAATTGTTTCGGCGCCCACAGCACCGCCGGTTTCGGTCGCAAAGCCGTCGACGAACACCGGGAAATGGATCGCGCTGGGAATCGCGGCGCTGTTCGTGTTGGCAGCCGTCGTGGTGTTGGCCGCGTTTATCTTTCTGCGGTCAACGAAACCGTTGGCGCCTGCTCCAATCACAACCGCCCCCACGATTTCGGCCGCGCCTTCTCCCGCGCAGATGCCACCGAGCCCCGTCCCCCAATTATCCGTCGCGCCCAAGTCCGCCAGTTCGGTCCTGACAACCGAGGAAGCGGAACTTTATGTAAAGGAATTCAATCGCGATATGGAACGCGGCGATCTAAAAGCCACGCTCGGTTATTTGGACGATACCGTCGATTACTACGCCTTTGGTCCGAAAGACAAATCGTTCATCGCGGAGCAAATGCGGCAATACTTCCTTGCCGTACCGGTGCGGGCATTCTCTGTGGGCGAAGTAAAAGTGCAGGCAGGCCCCAAGCCGGACGTGGCTACGATCATTTTCGAGACGCGCTACTCCGTGCGCGATGCGCTCGGAACTCCGGCCAGTGGTCGCACCCGGACTGAATGGGACGTGGTCCGGCGCGCTGACGGATTGAAGATCATTCGCACGAATTGGATCACCTATCCCGACGCGACCCCTTCTCGCTAGCGAAAGTGCTCACGAGAGGAGTCGAACCTCCACGGGTTTCCCCATACGGTCCTGAGCCGTACGCGTCTGCCATTCCGCCACGTGAGCGAGAGCGGTTGGTAAGGTGGCGAAAAAGTAGAAAGTCTAAAGGAGAAAGTGGAAATTAATTACGAGGCGCGGCGCTTCTTCCGGGCGCGTTCTTCGATCTGGTTCGCCTGGCGCGCTTTGCCTAACGAGCGGAGCAAATCGGCGTAGTTCGAGGCGACGATCTCGTAATCCTCGGGCGGCTTGTCGGTGGCGGCTTCCCAGGTTTTGATCGAGGCGCGGTAAAGCTCGGAAGCGCGGGCGTAGTCGCCGTTCGAGTGATACACGACAGCGAGGTTGCACTTCGATTGCGCAATATCGGGGTGCGTGGGCGGATGAAATTTTTCGCGAATGGCGAGAGCGCGCAGATGGGTTTTCTCCGCCTCGGCAAACCGGCGCTCGTTGGTGTAGAACACAGCGAGATTGTTCAGGACGGAAGCGACGTCCGGATGTTCGGGGCCGAGTTGTTTCTCGTAAAGCTCGAGCGCGTGCAGGTAATACGGCTCCGCCGCTTTTTGCCGTCCGGTCTTGCGATAAATGAGCGCGACGTTGTTCAGGATCGTGCCGAGATCGGAATACGGAATGTCCGGGAGTCGCGCGCCCGCCTTGAACGCGCCCTCGTAATATTCAAGCGCGGCTTCTGTTTCGCCGAGATTGTCGCAAACAAATCCCAGCCGGCGCGCGGAACGAAACAAAGCGCGCTCGTCGCGCGGCTCGGCCTTTTCGAGAAAAGCGTGCGCCTTTACCAAATACGGTTTGGCCGCGGCGCGATCGCCCGCCTGGTCGTGGAGCTGTCCGATTTTTTCGAGGCTGAGGGTGTAATTCGCATCGCCGGGCTGAAAGGCGCGCTGCGCCAGAGTGAGCGCTGTCTCAGCGACGCGAATCGCTTCCCGGAGACGATTGCTCGCCCGCAACATGTCGAGCTTGTCGTTGAGAATGCTCCACAGCTTTTGATCGCCTTTCATCGCGCATTACCAGCCCTCGCTCAGCTGGCTCACCAGGTGCCGCGCCAATTCCTCCGCGGCCAACGGCATCGCCTGGCGCTGGTCCGTGTTCACGTCGCTTCCGACGAAGAAACTCGTGCTGCCGCTCACGGCGCCGGCTGTGAGCTGCTTCCCGTCGTGTCCCGTCAAAGTGTATTTGACCGTCAGGCTGAGATTAAATTCCGTCGTGGAAAGAACGTTGCCGCGCACCGAACGCGCCGGGGTCCGCCCAACCCCGATGATCTCCGCCTTCAAGGTCGCGTCCGCCGCGTCCGCATTCACGATTCGGAAGGTGCCATCCTGCTGAAATTGTTTGATCGCTGTGTTCGTGATCAGGACTTCGAGACGCGGCTCGAGCGTATTGTTAGTGAACGTCGGGATCGCAATGGCGTGGACGTTGCGCAGATAATTCGGCGTCGCCGGACCAAGCTTATAACCCGCGCATCCCCCGAAGAGGAACGGGAGCATAAGAAGAGCGAACGCTTTTTTCACTACGGCGTGGCCGCGGATTCGGGGGTAGGTTGCGGCGTGGCCGAAGGCGCGGCCGTCGACTCGGTCGGAGGCGGAGGCGCGGTGGTGGTATCGGGCAGGAGAGAAGCAGGCGGCGGCAAGGAAGCGTCGACATCCGATGGCGGCAACGGCGCCAGCTCATTCGAGGAGGGCGGCGGACCGCTTTCCTCCATCCGTGGTTTCACTTTTTTCTTACTCGCGGCGGCCGCCGTCACTGCGGGCGGCTGCAATTTCGCGTCTCCCACTTTCGCGCGCAACTCGCCGATGCGCTTCTTGGCTTTCTCGCCCTCGGTCGAGCCGGGCTGGGTCCGGATGACCTCGTTGTAGTAAATGGCGGCGGCCCGGTATTGCTTCTGTTTGTCGTAGAATTTCGCGATGTCGTAAGCAGTGCTCGACTGCTTGTGCTCCATTTTCTTCAGGTTCTGTTTCGCCTGCGAGGCCTTCTCGCTGTTCGGATAACGCGCCAGAAAATCTTCAAACGCGACCTTCGAATTCGTCGCCGCCGCCGGGTCGTAGGTGCCGGAAGTCGAAGCCTTCGACCAGATGTAACCGATCTGGTATTGGGCATCGACCGCGATCGGGTCGTCCGGGAATTTTTCCACGACGGCCTGATAAGCCGCGATCGCGGCTTCGTTCTGGCCCTGTTTTTCACGGGTCCGGCCGAGATCGAATTGGGCCCGGGCAGTGTATTTATCGTAGGGCGCGGTACGGATAATCACCGTGAAAATATCCGCCGCCTGTTCCAACCCGGATTTGATCGTAATCCCGAGGATCTTCGTCTTTTGCCCCGCCAGATACATTTCGCCGATCCGGAACAGTGCCGTGACCCCGTCCTCGAAGTGCTCGCTCTTGGCATACTTCTCGCAAAGCACGGCATAAGCGTCCGCCGCCTGTAAATATTTGTGGGTCTGTTCCAGCACCTGCCCCAGCCGATACGCCGAGCCGGCCGCGAGCGTGTCATGCGGGTGTTTCTTTACGATCGTGCGGTAGGCCTTGATCGCGCCGCCAAGATCTCCCTTGCGCTCGTCCGCCTGCGCTCGCTCGAAAAGCTGCGACGCCGTCCCGCTCATCTCCTCTTCCCCAGGCGATTTGTAGTGGGCTTTTTCGCCTGGTTTAAAAACGACGGAGCCGTTCACCGGGAGAATGCCGGCGAGGCAAAGCAAAAGCGGAAGAAATAGGATGCGAAAGGAGAGTTTCATCGCGTTGCGCAGGGTAGTTAACTTCCCCTTCCCGTCAAGTTGGACGGGCCAGAATACCGGGCCCGTTTCCTCGCCAGGGCAAGGCTTCCTTCCTGCCGCGATCCGATTATTCTGCGGACGAATTGAACCTCTCCGCTCAGCAAAAAATCCGCCTCGGCACCTGCGCCTGGAGCTTCGAGGAATGGCGCGGCAATTTTTACCCGGCCGACCTGCCGCCGGCGCGCTGGCTGGAATTCTACGCCCGCTACTTTCCGGCGGTCGAAATCGATTCGACTTTTTACCACGCACCGTCGGCAGCCACGGTTCGCCGCTGGATGGAGTTGACGCCCGCCTCGTTTCGTTTCGCCTGCAAATTGCCCCGCGCGATCACGCACGAAAAAATGCTGCGGGACTGCCAGGCGGAGCTGGCCGCGTTTCTCCAAGCCATGGAGTCGCTCGCGCCGAAACTTCACGTCATCCTGATCCAATTGCCGCCGGCCTTCGCGCCAAAGGAAGGTCGGCCGTTACTCCGCAATTTCCTCGCGCAATTGCCGCGCGACTTCCGTTTCGCCATCGAATTCCGCCACGCCGGCTGGCACCGCCCGCAGCACATTCGATTGCTGGAAAAATATCGTGTCTGCTGGGTCTGGGCCGATACCAGCCCGCTCAACGAACGCAACCTCGCACCGTTCGAGTTCCTCCCGACCACGGCCGACTTCATCTACCTGCGCCTTCTCGGCGATTACTCGACGAAATACGATCCCGACGGCCAGCACCTCCACCGTTACGGCAAATTGCTTTGGAAACGCGAGGCCGCGCTGGACAGTTGGGCGCTCAAGATCGAACGGCATCTCGGCGAGACGCGCAGCGTTTGGAGTTTCGTGAACAATCACTTCGAAGGCTTTTCGCCCGAAACCTGCCAGCGGCTCGCGAATCGGCTCGGGTTCGAGCTCGCGCTACCCTCCGCCGAGGAAACCGCCTCTGCCGATCCCGGACAGTTAGATTTGTTTGCCGGTAGGGACGATTGACCTCATCGCCCGCTTGATCGAACCGCGCCGCCCGGGCGATTGCGGTCAATCGCCCCTACCTGATTCCCGCCGCGCCGAAGTACGGCTGCAATTTTTCCGGAATCGCGATCGATCCGTCTTCGCGCTGATAACGTTCAATCAACGCCGCGAACAATCTCGGCAACGCCAGTCCCGAACCATTCAGCGTGTGACAAAACCGATTCTTTCCCTCCGCGTCCTTGAATCGCAAATTCATCCGGCGCGCCTGAAAATCTTCGAAGTTCGAACAGCTCGACACCTCGAGATAAGCCTGCTGCCCCGGGGACCAAACCTCCAGATCATAAGTCTTCGCCGAGCCGAACCCGAGATCGCCCGTGCACAGTTCGATCACCCGGTAATGCAATCCAAGTAACTGCAACACCCGCTCCGCGTCCGCCGTCAGCGACTCATGTTCCGCGTACGAGGTTTCCGGCGTGGTGATCTTCACCAGCTCCACCTTGTCGAACTGGTGCACGCGAATGATCCCGCGCGTCTCGCGCCCCGCCGAGCCCGCCTCCCGCCGGAAGCACGGCGTGTAAGCCGCGAATTTTTTCGGCAACTCCGACGTGGCGAGAATTTCTTCCCGATGAAAATTCGTCACCGGCACTTCCGCGGTCGGCGCGAGGAAAATCTCGCCATACTCAAGGCCGTACATGTCTTCTTCGAACTTCGGCAACTGCGTCGTGCCGACCATGCATTCGCGCCGGACCAGGAACGGCGGGCTCATTTCGAGATAACCATGCTCTCGCGTGTGCAGATCGAGCATGAACTGGATCAGCGCCCGCTCCAGCCGTGCGCCCGCACCCGTAAAGCAAATGAATCCGCTGCCGCTCAGTTTCGCCGCACGCTCGAGGTCGAAGAGATTCAGTTTCGTCCCGAGCGCCACGTGATCGAGCGGTTCTTTCAGCTCCGGTTTTTCTCCCCAACTGCGAACGACTGGATTCTCGCTCGGGTCCTTCCCCACGGGTGCGCTCGCCTGGGGCAGATTCGGAATTCCGAGAAGCAAATCCTTCTGCTGCTCATCTGCTTCCGCAGTCTGCTCGTTCAAGAGCGATATCTGATCGCCGATCTCCCGCACTCGCGCTTCGATTTCTTCCGTCGCCTCTCCTTTCGCGCGCTTCCCGCCGATCTCCTTGCTCAATCTCTTGCGATCGCCATTGAGCTGCTGCAACGCCGTCTCCGCCTTGCGCCGCTCCGCATCCACTTTCAGCACCTCATCGATCTTCGCCGCGTCGTCGCCACCGCGCGTCAGCAGCCGGCTTTTCACAAAGTCGGGTTGTTCGCGAATGAGCCGGATATCGAGCATGGCTTGGAATACCAGCCGGAGCGCGGCCGTGCAAATCCTCAGCGCTGTAGTCGCGGCGCTCTGTCGCCGCAGATGCGCAGGTTTGAACATGACAAGCGTGAACCGGGTCTGATATTCCGCCGTGGATCGATTCAACCCCATCGCCGTCGCGCTCAGCCTCGCCTGCCTCGCCGGCATCGATCTTTATCTCACCGTTTTCATTACTGGCCTCGCGATCCATCTCCATTGGATCGCGCTCTCGCCGAGCTACCAATCGCTCGAAGTTCTCGGCCAGCCCTGGGTCATCATCATCGCCGGCATTCTGTATTTGCTCGAGTTTCTCGCCGACAAAATTCCCTGGGTCGACTCCGCGTGGGACACAGTTCACACCATCATCCGCCCGATCGGTGGCGCGCTGATCGCCCTTCAGGTTCTCGGACATCATTCGCCGATCGTCGACGTGCTCATCGTCTTGCTCGGCGGTTCCGCCAGTCTCATCACTCACACGGCCAAAGCTTCCACCCGACTCGCTGCCAACAGTTCGCCAGAACCGGCGTCCAATATCGGCCTGTCCATTGCCGAGGATGTCGCGGTTTTCGGCGGACTCGCGCTCATCCATTACAACCCGGTGTTGGCGCTTTCCATTTTCGTCGTCGCCATCGTGGCGTTCCTTTATTTCGCGCCGAAAATTTTCCGCTCGATGAAAGCGAAAATCTGGCTCGCTCTCCACAAATTGAATGCCGCCCCGGACGTTCGCCGCGCCCCGACTTTGCCGATCGCGTTGCCCTCACGCCTCGCGCCGATTTTCAGTAAACAAAATCTTCTCGGCGAAACGATCGCCTGGGCTGTGCCCTGCGTCAGCGGTCGCGGCCGCCGCCTTCCGGCGAATGTATTTGGCGCGATCGTGGCTACGAACGAAGAGCCGCACAAGATCGTGTTCGTCGGTCGAAAAAATTGGAAATCGTTTACCCAAACGATCGATCTGGACGGCTCGACGGTTGCCCGCGAACCGCAGTTCCTCTCGGAGAACCTGGTCATCGTTCCGAAAGACGGGCGAGGTCCGAAATATTCTTTCCTGTTTACTCGCTCCCGCGGCGCGCTCGTCGAACTGATCGCGCAAGATTTGCGGGAGAAAATGAACCGACCCGCCGCGATGACGCATTCCTTTGCTCCGGAGCCGGCCGGACACGTCTAATCAAAGGCTCGCTTTTTTATTTCCAAGCCGTCTTTCCTCTTTCACAATTCTCTGCTCTCCCCAGATGCAACTCGCCTCCCGCTACTCTGAGCTTCGTGATTCCGCCCGCGTCCACGAACGCGCGCTTTTCCCCGCGCTTCGGACCCCGAGCGAACTCGAATTACAGGCGCGCTGGTTCGCCGGCGATTTCGGCCGGCGCTTCACGTCGACAACCGGCGACGACATAGAGATCGTTCAGTTCGGCACCTGGAACCGCGAAGCCGGCCCCGATTTTTCCGATGCCGCCATTCGCATCAACGGCAGCGATCCGCTCCGAGGACCAATCGAGTTCGATCTCGCCGACCGCAGTTGGGAAACGCACGGGCATTCCATGAACCCGGCTTTCGACGACGCGATTCTCCATGTCTTCGCCGAACAAAGCGCCCGCACTTTCTTCACTCGCACGAAATCGAACCGGAACGTCCCGCAAGTCCGCGTCGATCCCGCGATGTTGCCGGAGAAATTTTCCGCGATTGTCCCGCTGGCGCGGCCCGGCCGTTGTCAGGCGCCACTGAAAGATTTGCCGCAGGATCGACTCGAAAGCATTTTGACTGCGGCCTCGCAATTCCGGCTCCAGAGCAAAGCGGCGCGTCTGAAAAATATTGTAGAAAGTCATGGGCGCGACGCCGCGCTCTTCCAGGAAATCGCCGCTGCGCTCGGCTATAAACAAAACAAGCTCGCCTTTACCCTTCTCGCCCAACGACTGCCGCTCGCGTCGCTTCGAAAAATTCCGGACGACCTCGAAGCGATCCTTTTTGGCGTCGCCGGATTTCTCGCGGCGCCGGATTTGGCCGCGTATCGCGAGGAATCGCGCGGCTACGTGAGAAATCTTTGGGACCGTTGGTGGCCGCACCGCGACGGAATGCAAAGGCTCGTGCTGCCGGCAAAACTTTGGCGGCTCGGCGGGGCGCGCCCGATGAATCACCCGCAACGTCGTCTCGGCGCGCTCGCCATTCTCGCGAAACAATGGCCGGCCTTCGCCAGAGTCGTTTCACGCCGGCAGACTGAGACCGTCCGCGATTTCTTTCTCGATCTGCGCCATCCGTTTTGGAGCTTTCATTTCACCCTCACCTCCGGCGCCGCTTCGTCCGAAATGGCTATCATCGGCGACTCCCGCATCGCCGATATTCTGGCGAACGTTCTTTTGCCGTACTTTCTCGCCGAGGGCGCGGAGGTCTGGCCCGCTTACGAAAAATTGCCCGCTCGCCTGACGAATCGCCGCCTCGAAACCGGCGCCACGCGTCTCTTTGGCGGCGATCCACGGCGGCCGCAGTTCACGAAAACCATCGCACAACAGCAAGGTTTGCTTCAGATTTACGAAGACTTTTGTTTACAGGATAATTCCGATTGCGCCCAATGCCCTTTTCCCGAGCAAATGCTGAAATGGAAATGAACCGACAACGCGTCAGCGCTTTCACCCTGATAGAACTTCTCGTCGTCATCGTCATCATCGCTGCCCTGATGGGCATCGCCTTCCCCGTCTTTTCAAGCATTCAGAACCAGGCAAGAAAAACACAGGCGAAGAACGACGTGACCCAGATAGTGACTGCGGTAAACGCGTTCTATACGGAATACGGAAAGTATCCATTACCAGCAACGGCATCGGGTGATGGATACACGATTGGTGACGGGACTACGTCTAGCAAGGCAATGTTTGATGCTTTGCGCGCCTTAGATCCCGTGCTGAATCCGAGACAGGTTGTTCTTATTTCGCCGGCTGAAGATACATCTCAAGCGAGTCCAAAAGGAAAACTCGGAAGCGATGGACAATTCCATGATCCATGGACTTCGCCTTATTCGATTCGGGTCGATGCGGACTATGACAACAAGGTGCCAAACCCATATGGAACAAATGGCGCCGGAGCGGATCCCATTCGCCAAGGAGTCATTGCCTGGTCACTCGGAAAGAATGGCGCACTGGGCGGTGGACCCGCGGCGAGCGCGGCTTTCGACAAAGAACCAGGCTCCGCAAATACCTACACTGGGTCCGGCGACGTGATCTCCTGGCAGTAACTTTGCCGTTTGCAATTCCGCAAGCGGAGCAAAGTAATGTTCTTGTCTTCGAAGTCGCGACCCGTCTATTGTCGCGCAGTTATCCACTCCCATTTCCGCCGCACAACTCCAACGAAAAGAAGGATAGAATATGGCCTCAAACCCTCCTCCGACCCGAGCAGGCTGGCAGAACGCACCGAACCTAAACAACCTGACCGCTTCACAGCAGGGCGGTAGTCGTGGCGCGCAACTCTGGGGAACGGCCTCTAATGGCCGGCTCTTCTCGATTTACCAGGAATCGCCTGGCGGCGGTTGGAGTGCCTGGTTACCGGACTGGGCCGGCCGGGGAAAACAGTTCTACGAGCTAACGGCCGCGCAACAGAACAACGGTTGCGTCCAATTCTGGGCCCTCGACCTGAAGCTCCAACTTTGGACCACGGCCCAGATCGCTCCCGGCGGCAACTGGACCAATTGGTCCGGGCCGAACTGGAATAACAGCCCGACAGGAATGAAACGCATCGCCGCGGCGCAGCAAGGCGGTTCACGCGGCGCATCGCTCTGGGGCATCACAGACGAGTTCCGCCTGGTCAACTGCTATCAAGAAACGCCCGGAGGAAAGTGGTCCACCTGGCAACCATGGCCTGCGACGTCCGACAATTCGCAATTCATCGAGATCACCGCCGCGCAACAGAATAATGGGCGCGTCTGGTTATGGGCGCTGGACACCAAATTTCAGGTTTGGTCCACCTACCAAACTACGCCGGGAGGAAATTGGTGCGCCTGGTGGAATTGGACCGAAGCGACCCGCGGCCCCAGGCTTAAACATATTGCTGGCTGTCAGCAGGGTGGCAGTCGCGGGGCGCAATTCTGGGGTGTCACCGAGGACTACAGCCTGGTCAGCACTTACCAAACTACACCCGGTGGCGAGTGGAGCGCATGGTCCACCGGAAACTGGTTGAACGCGCCGCTCGTCCACGAGATCACCGCCGCTCAACAAAACAACGGCTGCGTCCAACTCTGGGCGATTACTTTGGATGGAGTTCTAACCAGTATCCCCCAGCTTTCGCCCGGCGGTAACTGGGGTAATTGGAGTTAGTCAAAGGACATTCGCTTCGATCGGATCTTCCTTTGCGGGAATTTGGTGGCAGTAACTTGCCGCTTGCAAATCGACGATCGAAAATCGAGAATCGAAAATTCTTCGCGGGTGTAGTTCAATGGTAGAATGCCAGCTTCCCAAGCTGGACACGAGGGTTCGATTCCCTTCACCCGCTCATCCACTTTTAGTTCAACGACTTACGGCGATTTGACCACGTCGAAAATCGCCAGTGCTAACGGTTAGTGCTAACACGTCCGGCGAAATCCTACTCAATGCATAGAGGTCCAGTGATGACTATTCGTTCTTCATCACAGCCTGAATCAAGGGACCCGGCTGGCTGCGGAGTAGGCGTCTGCTCTCAAGATGTTGTCAGGGACCGTTAAGCTAGATTCTTTTCTCGCGCCGGAATGGTGGACTGATTAGCTTAATAACCCTGACGCGGGCTTGATCCCCTAACCGGGCCGGACATCGCGCTTCGTTTGATTCGACACCCCTAACCATTTCCTCCATCAAAACACCGTGCGAGATATCCGCTTTATTCTTCCACTCGATTCAGGAAAGAGCAGGACTGTTGAGGCATTGCTTTACGCGAAGTCGTGAAGGATTTGGACCTAAAAGCGTCTCAACAGCGCCTCAAAGCCCATTTTGGGGAACTAGCCGTTAAAAGAAAGTCTGCGTTCCGCGAGCGGCCGGTCTTTGCTCTTGAACACGGTCTCGGTTCGGACGAGATCAGTTCGTTATCTGAGGCGCTTCGGCTGCAGATCACGCGCAATACGCCATCCGAAGAGCATAGCCTGTTATGGGTAGTGTACGCTTCTGAGATAGGCTATCGGTATTCCGGCGATGAATACTGGCAGACGTTCGAGCAAGAGACGCCGGGTTGGGTAAAAAATGGTGACAGACATTGGCTTCGCTATTGCTTCTTGGATTTTTGCGAAGCGTATGGCGGGGCACGGCCCTCCGGGGCGTGGGCAAATCACTTTTCAATTATTTGCTGGCCAATTACGCATGCGATCTTGCCGCGCGACCTGCAACGACAACTGGCACGAATTCTCTACGAGCTTCGTCACTCTTATTCGAAGGATCTCTTTGAATCCCCGTCGACACTAGGTGAACTGATCGCTGCTAGAAGTTGGGATGCCACGTCACGATTTCAAAAGTTCGTCGAAGAGACTTCTCTCGTCGGGCAGATCGCCACGGCGCTCCTCTTAGAAGGCGAGCCTGGCACGGCGACCCGCATTGAGCCTCAAACACTACGCAGGATTCGCGACGACCTTGATCGGGAGCGGCGCGGGCGCGAGTGGCTATTAAGCGCCCGACGATATGCAAAAACGGGCGCAGCTGTGCGTGTTTTCGCTCAGCGAAAGGAACGGAGGACTTCGGAGATTGAAACCGCCGAGGCTCGCGCACACGTCGTCTCTCTCGGGATCGAACCTCGGTTAGCAGTTCGTCCGACGGACGTATCCGCCCATCGCTGGAGCGTCTCATGCGAAATCCCGGATCTTTCAGATCTATTGGTCCGATTTCCAGAGCTTCGAGAACCGCTAACAGCCAGCCGATGTGTGGTTACTGGAGCGGCTGGAGCTCCCCTCGCGCGCGGACGTTGTCTCTATGGCCCGCAGCGGGTGACATTAACGAAATGGCCCAGGGCTGCAGAGGTGCTCCTAAGATTCGAGAAGAGCACGCCATTATTAGACCTGCTGTTGCGGACGGAATGCCTTCTCAGACCCGGCCCGATATGGCTGTTTCACATAGCGTTAGATGGCACAGCATACGAACTGCGCAGTTTAAAAGTGAGGCCGAATCATCGCTACATTCTTGTTCGCACGGACACGGCACCGCAGGCAAATGAGCGCGTTAGGCCCATTGAGTTGGACTGCGTCGGCGCATTCGCCGCACAGCTTAGTCTGCCGCCCGCACTGACGCCTGATTGGGAGGAGACTCTTCGCGAATTGGGGCTACAACCAGCCAAGACCATTGAGGTATGGCCTGCAGGTCTCACTCCGGCAGAATGGGATGCCGAAGCGTCCGGGACATGGCTTTCAACCGATCGGCCGTGCTTTGCTATTCGTCCCGACCATCCTGTCGACGTGTTGTCTTTAACGCTAAAGCGAGAGGGCCGCGAATCTCAATTGCAAATTCGAAAATTGGCTGCCGGCAATCCCGTCTTTTGTCAGTTGCCCCTCTTAGGGGTCGGACTTCACAAGCTGAGGCTCACAGCTTCTTCGGCGGCGGAAAGTGGCAGCAATCAGAGCACTGAGCTTGAAGTCGATATACAAATCCGTGAGCCGCGTCCGGGTCGGCCCGGAGTAACCCGTTCGGGACCATTGTTAGTTTACGTGGATCCTCCAACGCCAACGTTGGAACAATTGTGGGAAGGCGAAGCGGAGATAACACTCAATGGGCCGGTTGGACGTTCTGTCGCCTGTTCGATTGCGCTTCACGAAGCTGACGGAGCGTCGCCTCTTATTCAAAAGGTCCTGCCGCCGCTACACCTGCCAGTGAGTGCACGAGATTTTCGAAACCATTTCGACAAGTTTTTTCGTAACGTTGAAGAAGTCCAGCATGCGTTTGATGACTCCCGCTTGTGTTACTTGCACATCAACGCGTTGGAACTGGGAGAGCTTCAGCTCAAATGCGAGCGCGAATTCACACCGCTTCGCTGGTCTACTAGACGCAGGGGCCGCTCACAAATTGTTAGGCTCACAGACGATAGCGGGGAAGATGTTAACCCGTCGGTGTTCCGGATGACGTTTGACAATCCAATGAGCCAAACCCCGCTCACGTCAGCATCGGAATTCAAAGCGCCCTCTTCAGGCGGTCTGTTTGTCGCTCGCAACGGAGCGTCTATGGCGGCGCTTATTGCTCCTCCCACGCTTCGCAGTTTGAGCGATCTTGCCTGCGATCCAAAGATGCCGGCGGCGCGGCGTTCACCGGACGCAGTTATGCAAGCACTCCACGTTTCCGCATTGTGGAATAAAGCAAAACTGCCTGGTGACATCGTGTCTGCGATTCGTCGGCGCGAGATTCTATTGCGTTTGGCACATCACATCGCCCATTTGATCTGCGGTGCCAATTGGGCGCAGGCGGAAATTCAGGCTCGTTCCGGGGAGCGGCAGTTTGCCCAGCTGAAAAATGCCGTTTCGAAACGGCCGGAGCATGCTGCGTTACCACGGCGATTAGAGCAAGCTTGTATTGCACTAGTCGATGCAGATTCACACGAAAGAGTAGCAGAATTGGCCGCGATCGTTTCGCAATTTAATTTACTTGCCGTTAAGGAAAATCTGGAATGGACCTGTGAACTTGCTCTGAAACTCGCCAGTGATCCCGGTAATAGCGGCTCCCTTTTTTTCCGAACCAGTCGACCAGATTTGGCTTGGCAGGCCATTTTCCGCGTCCCTTGAGTTCGCGAACCAGTTTTTCGGCGCGTTTCTGTTGTTCCGCGCCCACGTCTTCTGCCAACTCTAAGTGGCGAACGTAATATTTTCCGATCGGTGCAAGGCTGCTCGAGCGTTGACGAAATTGA
>DATILK010000309.1:0-4093 GCA_035476555.1 Chthoniobacterales bacterium
GTGAGCAAATTCGCCGTGGTGCGCGCCTTGTTCGACGATCGTAAAATCATCGGGCCGTCCCAGGAGTTCCCACATTTCGGCGAACTGCGCTGCGAGCATTCGCCCGAAAAGCGGGCCGACGCTGACGTTGGTAAAATAATCGCCGCGCCGCCCGATCGCGCAGCGTCCGGAACTGTAGTAACCGAGTTCCGGATGATAGAGCGCCTGTTCCATGAACCAGGCGAAGGAAACCGGGCCTCGTTCGCGGATCGTCTGGCGGATGAACTCGGTCAGCGCTTGATCGCCCGTGAGCATACGTATGTTTACCGTCAAATCGTTGAATCGTTACATCGTTAAAAACGGCGGAGGAACGAGACGATCTTTTCGATTTAACTATTTAACGCTTTAGATTCACGCCTCCGTCCCGCATGCCCGTTTCCTATCTACCGCAAACGCCGGTCGAATATTTCGACCGACCACGCTGGTACCGGCGCCGGAGATTTTACATCCCGATTGCGATCGTCCTCGTCGGGCTGGTCGGGTTCGGAGTTTATTTCTGGTATCTGGTCAGTGTCCTCAGCGTCGAAGCGGCGTCGTTCGATCTCTCCAAACTCGAGCAGATGGAATCCGCCAGCGTGATCCTCGATCGGAACGACAAAATCTTTGGCCAGATCTACGTCGAGAACCGGGAGACCGTTCCGTACGATCAATTGCCGCGCGACCTGGTGAACGCCGTCGTTGCGGTCGAAGACAATAAATTTTACCAGCACGGCGGCTACGATCTCTCGGGCATCGTGCGCGCGGCCCTGAAGAATTTCACGTCCGGCCATGTGCGGCAGGGCGCGAGCACCATTACGCAACAGCTCGCGCGCAATAGTTTCGCGCTCAAGGAACGAACGTTTCGCCGCAAGCTCCTCGAGGTCCTGCTCTCGAAGCGGATCGAGGAACGGTTCGGAAAACAAAAGATCATGGAGTTGTATTTGAATCGGATTTATTTCGGCGGCGGGCTCTATGGAGCCGAAGCGGCGTCGCGCGGTTATTTCGGGAAACCGGCGCGCGACATGACGCTGTCGGAATGCGCGACGCTCGCCGGTTTGATCAAGAGCCCGAACCGGCTGTCGCCGTGGACGGACAAGAACGGATCGCGCGATGTGCGCAATCTCGCCCTGGCGCGGATGCGCGATCTGGGATTCATCTCGCGCGAACGTTGCGAGACGGCGCAAGCGGAAGACATCGCGATCGGCAGCCGGCAGAGCGCCCAAGGCCAGACCTACGCGGTCGATTACATCCGGCAACAGGTCATCGCGGCCGTCGGGTGGGACCGCGCGATGAACGAAGGTTACCGGATCCACACGACGATCGATGCCGAGATGCAGCGGGTGGGGGAAGAATCACTTCGGAAACATCTCGCCGAAGCGGAGCAGCATTCGGGTTACAATCACACGACCTACGAAACTTACGCGAACCGTTTCAAGAGCGCGAAACAACTCGCGGTGCCGAACCAGGCCGTGGCGCCGGATTATTTACAGGGCGCGTTGATCGCGCTCGATAATCAGACGGCGGGAATTCTCGTCCTCGTTGGCGGGCGGGATTTCGAGCACAACCAATTTGATCGCGCGCTGCAGGCGCGGCGTCCTGCCGGCACCGCGATGAAGCCGTTCGTTTACGCGGCGGCGTTCGAGAATGGTTTGTTTCCCGGTTCGCTCGTGGAGGATTCGGCGCTCGATAACCGCGCGGTGATGATCGGAGGAACGACTGGGATTCTCGGCGAATGGGGACCGGAGACGGAAGATAATCGTTACGAGGGACCGATCACGGCGCGACAGGCGCTGGCGAAATCGAAGAACGGCGCCACGGTCCGCATCGGAATGACAGTGGGCGTCGATCCCGTTCTGCAACTCTGCAAAGCGGCGGGAATCAAATCGCCGCTGCGTCCGTTTCCGGCGACGTTTCTCGGGAGCAGCGAAATCACGCTCGCTGAGCTCGCGCTCGCCTACACGATCTTTCCCAATGGCGGCTGGCGGCCGGCAGCGCCGCACATTCTCGATCGGATCGAGGAAAAGGATGGCACCGTGGTTTGGGAAGCGCCGAAGAACGCCGCGCGGCAGACGGTCATCAAACCGGAGACGGCTTACGAAGTGCATTCGTGTCTCGTCGATGCGCTCATCTCAGGGACCGGTCATGAGGCCCGGGAAAAATTCGGCCTTCAAAAATTTCCGGCAGCGGGAAAAACCGGGACGGCCTACGATTTTACCGACGCGCTTTTTGCGGGATACGACAACGGGATCACCTGCGCGGTCTGGGCCGGGTTCGATAAGCCGCAGAGGATTTTTCGCGGCGCGTTCGGAGGCGAGATCGCGTTGCCGATCTGGGTGGATGTAATGAACGTGGCGAACGAGCGTTATCCGGCGAAAGAAGTTCCGGAGCCGAAAGGAATCCAGAAAGCGGAAATTTGTCTTCGCTCGGGATTGCTCGCGACCGACAAATGTTACGACACGGTCAAGACGGCGAATGGCGACACTGTTAAAAAGCGGACGACCTATATCGAGCTGGCGACTTCCACCCAAATGCCGACGGAGCCGTGCAACGTCCATGGCGAAATTCGCTCCCGCCTCGTTCGCGATTTGCCGGCGTCAGGTTTTCCGCGCGCCTCGCTCGCTGTCGATCCGAAACAAGTCCAGCCGATTCCTCCGAAAGGCCCGGTGCTGATGGCGGAGAACGATCCTTACAACGCGGTCCATTCCACGGTAAAACCGAAGCCGGTGGAGACACCTGAGCCGGAGAAATCGCCGAGCGCGGAACAGCCGACAAAATTACCCGATCCGACGAAGCCGGTCATGAAGGCCGAAGCGGTGGAATCGCCCACCGAGAAACCGGTGTTGAAAGCCGAACGCGTCGAGCCGGAGGAAACCAAACCGGTTTTGCGCGCCGAACCAGTGACGCCCACGCCTTCGCCGCAAAAGGAAATTCGTCGGGCCGAAGCGGTCCATCCGAGCGACGAGATTCCTGAGGATTCGATCCTGCGCCCGACGCCTCCGCCGGCTTCAACACCTGACGAATAACAATGCAGGCAAAAGCCCCGGCTCACTTTCGCCTGACGGTCCTCAACCCGGGCGGTCGCGATGAAGCGCAGGAATTTCCGGACGGCGCCGGCGAAAGCGCGTTGCCGCATCCGCCAACAAACTTTCATGCCTACGCGGCGTGCAGTCGCGGAAGTTTCCAGCGCGAAACTAAAAGCGCGCTCGAACAGAAGACGCCGGTTTTGGTTTTGTTGCGCGGCGATTTCGGCGCGTCCGAGCGCGCGGTGGACGCTCTGCAGGCCGCCGGCATTTTCGTCGCGGTATCGTTGAAGGAGACTGGCCTTCATCAAATCGCGGATCAGCTGCAGAACTCGGCGTGGCTCGCGCGTTTCGTTCGCCTCGTGAAAAAAGCGAACGCGTGTCTCGCGCCGACGCCGGAAGCCGCGGATTTATTTCGCGTGGTGCGAGGGCCGGAGGGCGTCGCGTTTATTCCCACGCCCTATCCGATCGACGATCCGCGCTGGGATTTTTCCCGGCCCACGGAACGGCGTGCCGGCATTTTCATCGGAACCCGCGAATGGAACGTGCCGTCGCGAAATCATCTCGCCGCTTTGATGGTGGCGCGGCGATTGAGCGAGAGCACCGGCGAGTCGGTGACGGTCTTCGATTACGACGGCCGAAGAGGCGCGCGGCTTCTTTCGGAGATTGGATTCGGCACCGGGAAGCTGCGCGTGCTCAACAAGAAGCTGGCGTATCCCGATTACCTGCGAGAAATGGCGCGACACAAAATCGTGCTGCAACTCGATACGAGTTTCGTTCCCGGGCAGGTCGCGGGCGATGCCTTGCTCTGCCGCATTCCATGTGTCGGCGGAAACGGCGCGATCGATCGAGTGGCGTTTCCGGAAACGTGCGGAGGCTCGCGCTCGATCACGGAGCTGGAACAAGTCGCGCAGCGCTTGCTTACAGACGCGGATTTTTATCGGACACGTGTCGCGGCGATAGTTCCAGCAGCGACGAACGTCCTTGGATTCGATGTTATCGCAAGACTTCTGGCAGACTTTTTCAGATAGAAAGGCGCGCGCCGGTTCTTCATT
>DATILK010000310.1:0-2839 GCA_035476555.1 Chthoniobacterales bacterium
GACTTCGCTCTGGCGGGCCCAAGCCCTCGCTGCCCTGGGCCGTTGGAATGATGCGCTTCCGCTCTACCAAAAAGTAGCCGCGCAAAATCCCTCGCCATTTCGGAGCAGCGCCTTGTTTGGCCAGGCCGAGGCGCTGCGGGCTTTGCAACGTTTCGATGAAGCGTTGCATTTGTTCGCCACGCTTCTGGGCGATCCGCAGTGGAATGATCGCGCCCAGTTGCGTTCGATTGAACTGCTCCTGGAGAAGCGCGACAACGCGGGCGCCCGCCGGATTCTCGATAAGGCGCGCCCGGCTTCGCTCAGCGACAAAAAGGAGAAGCGCTATCTGCAGGGCCGGCTCGAGGCGCAGCTCAATCATCACGACCGCGCGATCGAACTTTACCAGACGATCCTCCGTCGCCCGGAAGGGACTACGCGCCCGGTCCTGATCGCCACTCTCTGCGCGATCGCGGAATCGCATTTGCAATTGCAAACGCCGGAAATCGGCGACGACGCGCTCGAGGATTTCATCGAGCATCACCCGACCGATCCGGCGCTGCCCGCGATCTTTGAAAAACTCGATCAACTCTACCGCGCGGAACGCCAGGCTTCGAGCCAGGAGCTGAGCCGCTGGATGAACGATCCCGCGCAGCCGCGGCGCGCCCTCGCTCAATGGTATTTCGCGCGGGGCGAATTGCGCGCCGGGCGCCGCGAAGCCGCTCGGCAAGCCTACGAAAAATTGCGGAACGAGCACGCCAGGTTCGCCGCTCTCGCCCCGGCGCTGTTTCAATTTGCAGAACTGGAAATGGAAGAGCGGAAATTTGATGAAGCGCTCGCGATTTTGAGTGATGCCATGGCGCTTCCGCCCGCGGCGGCGTGGTCGGATCGGATCATTCTACTCATCGCGCGCGCGCAATTTCAATCGCGCCATTACGACAAGGCGGCGCAAACGTTCGAACAAGTCGCGAACCGTTCGCCGGCCTTGCGCCGCGACTCGCTGTTCAACGCGTCGCTCGCCTGGCTTCAGCAAAACGACAACAACCGTTTCCTCGCGGACACTAAGGACCTCGCGAACAGCGCGCCGAACGACGAGACGCGCGCCGATCTCCTTCTCGAAGACGGGCTCACTCAGGCCGCGCAAGGAAACAGCAAAGCGGCGCAGACCATCGAGGATTTCATCCGGCAATTCCCACGCCACAAACGAGTGGCGGAGGCATGGGTCGCTCTGGCTGAGCTTGCCTTTCATGCCGCGCCGCCGCGCTTCGACGAGGCGCGAAAAAATCTCGAGCGCGCCCGCGCGAGCGGACCCAGCGTCAGCGCCATGGAGCGCGCTGATTATCTGACGATCTGGCTGGAAGATGCGGCGTCGGATTCCGATCCGGTCAAGGTCATCGCGGCGGCGGAACATTTTCTCCGCACCTATCCGAGCTCGCCATTCGTCGCCGATGTCCGGATGAAACTGGCCGAGACCTATTATCGCCGGCAGGATTTCGCCAACGCCCAGACCCATTTCCAAATCCTGGCCCAGGAAAATCCGCGGGGGCCATTCACGGAACGCGCGCTTTTTTTCGCCGCGAAATCCGCCACCCAAAGCATGGCGGTGCAATCGCTCGATCGCGCGCTGGTGTTGCTCGACGAAGTCGTAAAGAAAAACGGCGAATTGAAATGGGCGGCGAGGAACGAGCAGGCGTCGATCGAACGGAAGCTCGGCAAGAACCAGGACGCCGCCACGCTTTACGATGAAGTTCTACAAGGGAACGCGAAGCCGGAGGAAAAACGCGAGGCGCTCTGCGGCAAGGGCGACATCCTGTATGAAGCCGGCGAGGCCGACCGCGAGAATTACCGGCGAGCGATCGAGGTTTACGATCAGCTCGCCGCCCAAAAAGATGCGCCCGTCCATTGGCGAAACCAGGCTCTGTTCAAGAAAGGGATTTGCCTGGAGAAACTGGGCGACCGCGAAAACGCGCTCGCGGCTTTCTACAAAATCATCGAAGAAGAAAATCGGCCGGACCGGCCGCAGCGGGAATTTTTTTGGTACTACAAAGCCGGATTCAATGCCGCGCGTTTGCTGGAAGACGATGCGAAGTGGCAACCGGCGGCAGTGGTCTATCAGAAGCTAGCCTCCGCCGGCGGCGCGCGGAGCGATGAAGCGAAATCGCGCTTAAGCCGGCTTCGGCTCGAACATTTTCTTTGGGACCAGTAAGGTCCTTCCTCTCATCCACTGTGTTTCTTCGCCAAGCGCCAAGCGGCGCAATCCCATTACGATCTCTCACATTGAGCCCGTTTTTTATCGCAGCGTCAGCAGCGGATGGGGAGAAGTGGGTTAATTGACTTGCTCTGCGTTCCCGCATCGCATTTCCCTCTGAGATGAAATCAGAAGAATGTTGATACTCGAATCCTTGCCGCGTGGTCGCGAGTATTTGGGCCAGCGCCCCGTTCATTTGCATATTTAACAGCGATCGCCCGATGATTTCATCGGCTCTCGCTCCGTAAATATTCGCCGCGACGGCGTTCCCGGACGCATCCCATTCCCAGATCGGATTCCAATCGTCATATGTCACGAACTCGTTAGGCCGTTGATCGTGCGCTTCACGCACCGGCCCAGACCTTCGTAAACGAATGGAACGCCTGTTCCCGTCCTTCGACGCCGAGAGCAGGTTTTCGTGTCCTCGTTCACATCGTTGGGCTGCAACGTCGCCACATCGAGACAACCCTATTTCCGAGTTTTCCTTTTGCGGGATCCGTACTTCACCGCACGACGCTCCGCCTTGGCGATGGCGGCGTTCTCCGTCTTCTCCTTCATGCGGAGCTTGGCTTTCATCCCGGCCTCCTTGTAAAGAACCTCCCGGATGGCGGCCGA
>DATILK010000311.1:0-4432 GCA_035476555.1 Chthoniobacterales bacterium
TTTCGCGCGCAACTGAATGATCGTGGCGATGAAATTCACCGCGCCGAGGAGCGATGACGTGATCAGGAAAATGAATCCGACGAGCCAGAGCGTCTGGCCGTTCCAAAACGCATCGTAGGCCGGCCCCTTGTCCGCGATCACGGCGAGCGGTGTGTAGGAAGTCCAGCCGCCTTTCGCGGCGCCGCCCGGAACGAAAAAGCTGATCAGCATGACGACGCCGCCGACGAAAAACGCCTGGTAGCTCGCCATGTTGATCTTCGGGTAGGTCATGTCAGGCGCGCCGATCTGAAGCGGGACGACGAAATTGCCGAAGGCCGCGAACGCGATCGGGACGATGCCGAGGAAGATCATGATCGTGCCGTGCATCGCGCCTAACGAGTTGTAAAACTCCGGCGTCATTTTCCCATCGGGCATGCTGCCGGGACCAAAGAGGTGGCCGAGGAAATTGCCGATCACCGGCAGTTGCTGCCCTGGATAGGCCAGCTGCCAGCGCATCAGCATCATCAAGGAGAAACCGAAGAAAAGAAAAATCAGGCCGCTGATTCCGTACTGGATGCCGATGACCTTGTGGTCGGTCGAGATGATGTATTTCCGCCAGAACGGAAGCTCGTGGTGATCGTGGCCGTGATCGTCGTGGTGCGAATCGCTTGTCGCGCCGGAGCCCGGCGTAGGCGGATGTTCGGGCTGCGTGGCGAGGCCTGAGGATGCGTCCATAAGCGGAAAGTGAAACTGAATATCAGGGCAAAGTTTTCAAGTGAAAAGCGCCTTTTTCCAGAGAATCCGACCTCTCACGTAATCATCGCGCGGCCAGGGAATTTTGCGCGTCTCAATTCCTGGGAAATGCGAGCGGGCCACTGGGGCACGTTTCTCGCTAATTCAAAGCGGCTTCTCCGGCTTTTTGTGAATAAAGAACTCATAGATGCTCTGCTTTCCGCGATGGTCTCCTCCAGCGCGGGCGTGTCCGACCTCCTCTTCGCGGTCGGCAAACCGCCGATCGTCGAGGAGCACGGCATCCTGGAGGAATTTCCCATCGATACGCCGACGGGCGTTCTCGACGCGGCGCAGATCGACCAGATCGCGAACCACGTCATGGGCGAAGACGAACGGCTGAAGGCGGACCTCGCTCGACAGGGTTCCTGCGATTGCAGTTACGCGCTCGCCGATCTCGCCCGGATGCGCGTCAACGTTTTCACTCAGAACGGCCGGCCGGCCATCGTCATGCGGAAATTGCAGACGGAAATTCCGACGCTGGATCAGCTCGGGCTGCCGCCGATTTTTCGCGAAATGATTCGCGAAAAGAACGGAATCATTTTCGTCACGGGCGCGACCGGCAGCGGCAAGACCACGACGCTCGCGGCGATGTTGAACGAGCTGAACGAAACGCAGAAGATTCATATCCTCACGCTCGAAGATCCGATTGAGTTCCTGCATCCGCACAAGCAAGCACTCTTCAACCAGCGCCAGCTCGGCAAGGATTTTCGGGATTTCGCCAGCGGCTTGCGGGCGGCGTTACGCCAGGCGCCCAAGGCAATTCTGGTCGGTGAAATTCGCGATCGCGAGACGATGGAGATCGCGATGACCGCTTCCGAGACCGGCCACGTTGTCTTCACGACGATGCACACAGTCAACGCCGGCCAAACCATCAATCGCGTCCTGGGCATGTTCGCCAAGGACGAAGAACAACAATTACGACAGCGGCTCGCCGACACCATCCGCTACGTCGTCAGCCAGCGGCTTGTGAGCAAAATCGGCGGCGGTCGCCTGATGGTTTCTGAAATTATGGGGAGCAGCCTGCGCACACGCGAGACCTTGCTCTATGGCGAAAGCGAAAACCGCACGTTCCAGGAAATCATCGAGGCGGGCGATACCCTTGGCTGGCACAGCTTCGATCAATCGCTCTTGAAAGCGTACAAAGCCGATCAAATCACGGACGAAACGGCCCTTATTTTTTCGACTCACAAAAATAAAATGCGACGCGACATCGAGATGGTGAAGAAGCTTCGCAACATGACTTTCGACGAGCCCTCGGGCTTGCGTCTCGAAGTGGAACCGGAGCCGGCCAAAGTTCAGTCCGCCGCGTGAACGCAACCTGCTATTTACCGAACCAGATATGAATGCAATGAATGAACCCTCCTCTTCTCCCAGTGAAACTTTGTCGCCCGACGAGCGTGCCTTCCGCGCCGAGCTGAACCAACAACTGCGGGCGCCGCTCAATGCGATCATCGGTTTCGCCGAGCTGGTCGCGATGCGGCCCGCCGGCACTCCGGCGAAAGACGCGGACGTTCAACACATCTTGAAAGCGGCACGCGACCTTCTGGGGATCATCAACCACGAGCTCGGTGAAGGCGGCCCCAGTACCGAACGCGTTGACGACGCGCTGGCTGCTACCTCTCCCTGCGACGTTCTCTACATCGAAGACGACCCGGTGAACTTCACCCTCGTCGAGCGCATCCTGGAATTTCGCCCTACCTTAAAATTGATGCATGCGCGGACCGGCGGAAACGGCGTCGAAATGGCGATGGTCAATCACCCGAAGCTGATTCTGCTCGATCTCAATTTGCCGGACATGCACGGCTCCGAAGTGCTGCGCCAATTGCAAGGCGCACCGGCGACCGCGACCGTGCCGGTCGTCGTCCTGAGCGCCGACGCCACGCCGAGCCAGATTGAGCGCCTGCTCACGGCCGGCGCCCGAAATTATCTCACCAAACCGTTCGACATCGATCCGTTCCTCGCGGTGGTCGACGAAATGGTGGCCTAACGAGTAGCGCTACCGCGAACCACGTCTAAAATGGTGGCGTGTTCGCAACGCCCGATCTCAGCAAACTCTCCAAGCCGGAGTTTTATCGGGAGCTCACGGCACAAATCTCCGCGCTCGTCCAAGACGAAACCGATCCAGTGGCGAACATGGCCAACTGCGCGGCGCTTATTTTTCATTCGGTCCCGAAACTGAACTGGGCCGGTTTTTATTTGCTCAAAGGTGGTGAGTTGGTGCTGGGACCGTTCCAGGGCCGGGTCGCTTGCGTTCGGATCGCGTTCGGCCGCGGAGTCGTGGGAACAGCCGCGGAAAAGCGGACGACGATCCGCGTTGGGGACGTGAATCAGTTTCCCGGGCACATCGCGTGCGATAGCGCTTCGAAATCCGAGATCGTTGTCCCATTGACGAGCGACGATTCGCGTCTGCTTGGCGTGCTCGACATCGATAGCCCCGAACCCGATCGCTTTGACGCTGAGGATGAAGAAGGTTTCCGCGCCATCGGAAAAATAATCGCCGCCAAACTTTAGTTCGCGCTCGATGAACCGCGATTAAGATGCCTTGCAGAAGCTACTGCTTCGGAGGTGCCGCGGGATTGTTCGCTTCCGGTTTCGCCCCGGCGGGTTCGCCACCGGGCAGGTCTGCGTCCTCCGGTATAGCTTTCAGGTCGGCTTCGACGAAAGAATCGGGATGGCTCTGCAATTCTTTGCGCAAGCCGGTGATCTGCGCGGTCGATATCGGGCCGGCTTTATTTCCCCACTCCTGGCGAATGTAAGTGAGAACGTCGGCGATCTTCGCGTCGGTCAGCGTCTTGTCCCACGGCTGCATCACGGCCGTTCCAAATTGCATTCCCTTTACCGTGACCGGGCCCTGCAACCCTTTGAGCACGATCATCGCCGGGCGTCGCGAGCCGCCGGTCACGATTTCGGAACCGGCGAGCGGTGGATACCCCTGACCTGCGGCGCCGAGTCCATTCGGCTGATGACAGACGGCGCAGTTGGCAGAGAAAATCTTTTTGCCGCGATCAGCCTGCGAAAGCTCCGCTGTTTGTTCGCCGGGGCCCTGCGGTCCTGATTTTTTGTGCGTCGGGACGAGAGTGGGATCAAGACTATCGCCGCTGAAATTTCCCGAGAACCGGCCGAGATACGCGCCACCGAAGAAGATGGCGAGACCATAGACGGCAATGAGCCAGATCGAGAGCGGTTCGAGACCGGCGCGCGGCTCGCGCTTCTCCCGCTGGATCGCGGAGTGGACCTGATGAACGTCCGACGTTTCGCCGTAATCCATCCCTTGGCGCACGTGATCGCCTGCTCCGGGTTCGCTCATTTCTTTTCCTCCTTGGCTGGAGCTGGTGAAGCCGCCGCAGCAGGCGACGTAGCCGCAGCAGGCGACGTGGCCGCGGCGGGCGAAGAAGCCGCGGCGGGCGAAGAAGCCGGCGCCGGAGCTGAGGTCAGCTTCGCTTCTTTAAGTTCGTGCGATTGGTCGAGCGACATCAGGTAAGCGACAAGGCATTTCGCGTCGTAGGTGGGAACGACTTCCCAATCTTCGCCCGGATCGTCCGCGCCCGTTAATTTCAATGCGTCGGCCGAGCGTTCGCCCGAAATGCGGCGGGTCTCGTAAAGGAATTTGAACGCCGGCATGTTCGAACTCGAACCGGCGAGGACGCTGCGCGGATTGTAA
>DATILK010000312.1:0-8720 GCA_035476555.1 Chthoniobacterales bacterium
ATCCCTTCTTCATCAATTGATCGAATGTCGCCGGCATCGCTTCGATGGTCGGCGGATGAATGTCGTGCGACAGGACGATCGAGCCCGCGTGGGTCTCTTTCAAAATGCGCGCCGTCACTACGCTCGGTCCCGGCCGTTTCCAATCCAGCGGATCGACGTCCCAAATGATGATCCGATAACCGAACTCTTCGTGGATCCATTTCTTTTGTCGCGCGGTGATCGATCCGTAGGGAGGGCGCAACAACGTCGGCCGTTTCCCGATCGCCGCTGTAATCGCATCGTCCGACATTTTGCCAAAGTTCGGATGGGACCAGGAATGGTTCCCGATCTCGTGACCCTCGCGGACTGCGCGTTTGAGGATCTCCGGATGATCGGCGGCGTTTTGTCCGACCACGAAAAATGTCGCTTTGAGATGCCGCGCCGCGAGGAGATCGAGAAGTTTCGGGGTCAGCGTCGCATTTGGGCCGTCATCAAACGTGAGCGCGATGAATGGTCCGTCGACGTGAACTGAATTGAAAGTAATCGGCGGCTCCGTTGGAGTTGGCGTGGCCTTTGGTTTCAGGGGAGACGCCGCTGGCTTTTCCGCCGGGACAGCCGGCTTGGTTTCCTCTGAATAACAAACCGGCGAGATCAAAAAACTGATCGCGGCGAGGCCGATGAATCTGCGAAAAAGCATGAAGACAAGAGCGGGCGAAAGAAAACCTGCGTCTATCTAGCAGAGCCGACCTGCAACGCAAGCAACCGCCGGCGATCCACGAAACGAATTCCAAGCCAAGGGGGTTTTGCCGACATAATCAGCCCTCTTGGCAGTTATCCTGCTGAAATAAGCGTCATGACTCACTCCGCCTGAGCGAAGTGGCGCCGGGTTGCGCAGTGAGGCCCGACGCCCGTCGGTTTTTTGGCTTCTCCTAAATGAAAATTTTGCTTGTTGAAGATCATCCAGGCAGCCGCCGCAATTTGCAGCGGCTCATCGCCAAGCGCGGTCATGACGTGACCGCCGTCGGCAGCGCCGAAGAGGCGGAAGCCGCGCTCGCCGCGCAGAGCTTTCCGTTTCTGATTCTCGACTGGATGTTGCCCGGAAAAAGCGGCGTCGATCTTTGCCGCGAATTGCGCGCGCGACCCAACGGCGACGAAATGTTTATCCTCCTCGTCACGGCGAAAGCCGATACGGAAGACTTGGAGCAGGCGCTGGAAGCGGGCGCGAACGATTATCTCACCAAGCCGCTGGACGTCGGCTTGCTGAACGTCCGAATTTCCGTCGCCGAGCGCCAGATCCACGAACTGATGGAACGCAATCAAGCCCGCGCCGCGCTGATCGAATCCGCGCGGACGATGACGAACATTCTCGAGAAAACGACGGACGGATTTTTCGCGGTCGATTCGGAATGGAAGCTGACCTACGTCAACGCCGCCGCGGAAATAATGTTCGGGCGGAAACGGGATGAATTAATGGGCGGTCTTCTTTGGGAAAGATTCCCGGAACTCGTCGGCTCAGTGTTTCAAACCAATTACGAACGAGTGATGGCGGACAAAGTCGCCATCGAGTTCGAAGCGAGCGATCGCCGTGGCAAGACGTGGTACGACGTCCACGCGTATCGGAGCAACGGCGGCGTCTCGGTTTTCTTCCGCGACATCAGCGAACGCAAGAAATCGGAAACGGAACGGCTCACCACCAGCAAGCTCGAATCGCTTGGCACTCTGGCCGGCGGAATCGCGCACGACTTGAACAACATTCTCACCGTGATTTCCGGAAACATCGGCCTGGCCCAGATCGAAGCGCCGGCGGATTCCGGGAGCCTGCTCGGCTTTCTGTCCAAGGCCGGCCAGGCCGCGCAACATGCCGCCCATTTGTCCAGCCAGCTGCTGACATTTTCAAAAGGCGGCGCGCCCTTGAAAAAAATCGTTTCGATCGGCGAGCTGCTCGAACATTCCGCAGAGTTCGCGCTTTACGGATCGAATTTACGGACCGACTTCGACATTGCCGTCGATCTTTGGAAAGCGGAAGTGGACGCCGGCCAGATCGAACAGGTGGTCAACGCGCTGATGTTGAACGCGCGCGAAGCGATGCCGCAGGGAGGAAGTATTCGCGTCCGCGCTCGCAATGTTGTGTTCGAGGAAAACATGAGCGCGCCCTTGTCGCCCGGGCGTTATATCAAGGTCACGGTCAGCGATCGCGGCACCGGAATCGCCGAGGATTTACGCACAAGAATTTTCGACCCGTACTTTACGACGAAACCAACGGCGAGCGGTCTCGGCCTCGCCATCGGTTACTCGATCGTCAAGAAACATGGCGGCCTTCTTTTGTTGGAAGGTACGTCGGGCGAGGGATCGGTCTTCGCGTTCTACTTGCGCGCGACGGAAGGTGTGGCCAACGGCCCGCGCGATAACCGCGTGACGAGCCGGCCCTTTCATTACAATCACCAGCGGATTCTCGTGATGGACGATGAAGAGGCGATCCGCGAATTGACGTCGCAACTTCTCGGGACGCTCGGCTACGAAGTCACCGCGGTGCCGGATGGACTCGAAGCCGTTCGAATTTATGAGCGCGCGCTGCGCAAGGGCGAGCATTTCCAGGCCGTCATTCTGGACGCGACCGTCCGCGGCGGAATGGGCGGCGTGGCCACGATCGAACGGCTCCGCTCGATGGATCCGAAAGTGAACGCGATCATTTGCAGCGGCTACTCCGACGAAGCCGCGCTCTCGGAATTTCTCGCCTACGGATTTCGCGGCGCGCTTCCGAAACCGTTTACCCGCTCCGAACTGGCCGACGCCCTTCAGCACGCGTTCGAAGTCACGAACGCGAACTAGCTAGCCTTTTCGAAGTTTCTCGAGTTCCGCGATGAAAGCCTGCGGTCCGCCCGCCTGGTACCCAAGAGCTCCGAGCGGTTTGCCGGTGCTATCGAAAACAACCACCGTCGGAAAACCCTGGATTCCGTACTTCACCAAGAGCTTCTCGTTTTGCGCTAACACTTCCGGCGGCATTTTCTTGCCCCGTGGAAAGTCCAGCTCCAGGAGGACGAGATTCTTACTGGCGTAATCTTTGAATTCCGGTTTCGAAAAAACTTCTTTGTCCAGCATGATGCACCAGCCGCACCAATCCGAGCCGGTAAAATCCATCAGCAACAGACGGTTCTTCGCCTGCGCTTCCTTTTGGGCCTGGTCGTAGCTTGTCAACCAGCCCGGCTTCGCGGCCGCTACCGCCGCGACCGTGGTGTCCGGCTTTTTTTCCGGCTGCGTCTCGGCAGTTTTCTTTTTCGAACAGGAAACCGCCAACAGCGTCGCGGCAATCAGCAACAGGCGCAGGGCTTTCACGCTTCGACCTTCCGGCAGCTTGAGTTCATTCGCAAGCCGCCGGCCCTTTCCGTACAAAGCTAGCCCGGCGCATAACACGCCGGGCTAAAAAACTTAACCGAAAGATTTATTTAAGGTGTCCGGAGACGAGTTTCGTCATCTCGAACATGCTGACCTGGCTCTTGCCGTTAAACACCGGCTTGAGCGAATCGTCCGCGTTGATCATGGTCCGCTTTTTCTTATCCTGGCATCCGTTCTTCTTGATGTAGTCCCAGAGCTTCTTGGTGAGCTCGGAACGTGGGAGCGGTTTCGAACCGACGATCGCGGCGAGTTTATCGTCGGGCTGCACCGGTCTCATGAAGGCGGCGTTCGGTTTACGTTTTGAAGCTGTCTTTTTGGCTTTGGTTTTCGGCATAAAGGCTGACTAATCCTTCTCTCGTGAGAGGGCAATAACAAATTTTTCGATTCGGAAAAATTCTCTCCGCCTCATTCCGAACGGCGGACTGTGATTGCGGCCACGTCATCCGGCGGTTCCTTTCCATTGTTTTTGATTCCAGCCGTGTCGAGAACGCGGTCCAGCAATGCCTGCGCGCTCTCCGCCATCGGCTGCAGAGACTCCGCCAGACGCTTCGCCGAGAGCAACGGATTTTCGCCGTGCTGGGATCCGTAAATCCCGTCGGTGTAGAGCAGAAACGCGTCACCCGGCTCGAGGTCGGCGGTCGTTTCGACAAACTCCGAGCGCTCCAGCAGCCCGAGCGGAGGAGCCGACGATGGAATCGATTCGGTTCGGCCGCCGGCGCGAGCCAGAAGCAACGGCGGATGACCCGCGCCCACCACACTCGCGCGGCCCGTCGTGGAATCCAGTGCCACGCACATTGCGGTCATGAACGAACGCGCGCCGAAAATACTCCGGAAATCGTTGTTCACTTTTTCCATGATCTTGGCGGGCTCGTTGTTCTCCGCGGTGCCGTGGTGGAAGAGCAACTTCGCCAAAGTCGTCAGGAGCGCGGCGGACGCGCCATGCCCGGTGGCGTCGGCAATCCAAAACAGCGTCCGGCCGTCCGACATCCGCAACCATCCATAGATGTCGCCTCCTACCTGGATCACCGGCCGGTAACACGCCGCGATCTCCCAGCCCGGTAACACCGGAGGTTTTTGCGGAATCAGCGATTGCTGAGTGAGCCGAGCGGCTTCCAAGTCGCGCTCGAGATTCTGTCGCCACGCCTCGAGTTCGTCGTTTTGTTCCTGCAACTGGCTCCGCATCAAACGCAGCCGCAACTGCGTATCGATCCGCGCCCGCAGCACCGCGTCGTTGATCGGTTTCGTCACGAAATCGTCGGCGCCCGCTTCCAGACAAAGGACTTCGCTTTCCTCGCCCCCGTGGCCGGTGAGCATGATCGCTGGGATCTGGGCCACGGTGGCGTTGCCGTCGCGGCGCAATTGCTTGAGCACTTCCGCGCCATTCATGCCCGGCATGTCATAGTCGAGCAGCAACAAGGCCGGCGGATCGTCGTGGAGTTGTTTCAGCGCTTCGATTCCATCCGGCGCTTCGGTGCAAGTGAATCCGGCGCGGGTCAGAATGCGCGTGAGCAATTTGCGGCTCGTCGCGTCATCATCCGCTACCAGGATTTGTTCGCCGGAATTTTTTGCCATGCTTCTGCATTTGATTCGAAATGAACCGCCAGCAGAACTGTATTTTTCTCAATCGCGAAGAACTTCCCATTGGCCTTTGGTCGTACGCATTTAGCGATTGTCAGAGGGTCGACAATGAATTACAACGCATACGATGCCGTCGAAACCACTTATGAAACTTTCGCTCTCGCTTTCGCTTCTCGGTGCCTTTGCTTTGCTGACCGCCTGCGAGGACGAACCGCCTGTGAAACCGACGCGCCACCCGTCTCGTTATCCCGCCGCGACGCCGTCTCCTTATCCGCCGCCGCAGCAACCGTACGATCCAAACGCCGGCCCGCCGCCGCCGACCACGAATCCGCCGCCGGAAACAACCCCGCAGCCGACTGCGGCGACAGTGAACAAACCGACCAAGGGCGATCTGCCTTACGGAATTCCGGTTCCGAATAAGCCCGGCTTTGTCACGAGTCCTTACGCGCCCAATTCCGGTTACGTCGACGTCCGCGGGTTCCCGCCGGGAACCGAGGTCAAGGATCCGTACACGCAGAAAATCTTCCTGGTTCCTTAGTCATCTTCCTCTGCCTTCTTTGGCGGGGAGAATGAAGAAGTAAGGAAGCGGAAGAGAAAGAGCGTGGCTGGACAACCCCGCGAATTCTCTCGATGCTGACCGTCGCTCATGGAATTTCGCATTAAACGCGCGCCCCGGATCGAGTCCGAGATCACGGTGCCGGGCGACAAAAGCATTTCGCATCGCGCGGTCATCATCGCCTCGCTTACCAACGGGCCCTGCGTTCTGCGCGGGTTTCTCCCGAGCGATGATTGTCTGCGGACCGTCCAGGCGATGCGGTCGCTCGGAATCAAGATCGAACATCCGGAGCCGGACATGCTGGTCGTGCACGGGAAAAAACGGCTGCTCACCGCGTCGTCGGGCGAAATTGATTGCGGGAATTCTGCGACCACGATGCGGCTGCTCGCGGGCCTTTTGGCCGGTCAGAGTTTCGACAGCGTTCTCGTTGGCGGCGCCACTCTTTCCGCGCGTCCGATGGACCGCGTGATTTTGCCGCTCCGAAAAATGGGCGCGAATATTTCGGCGCAGGGACCTAACGAAACGGCGCCGGTAAAAATTCACGGCATGAAATTGAAAGGCGCCAGCCACGTCCTGCCGATCGCGAGCGCACAGGTAAAAAGCGCGCTGCTTCTGGCCGGCCTCTTCGCGAAAGGAAAGACAACCGTTCGCGAGCCTTCTCCAAGCCGCAACCACACCGAGCTGATGCTCAATTATTTTCTGGTCCGGACAGCGCGCGAAGAAGACAACACCATGAGCATTTTCGGCGATCAAGTTCCGGAATCGCGCGATTTCTCGATCCCGGGCGACATTTCCTCCGCCTCGTTTTGGCTGGTCGCGGCCGCGGCGCAACCGGGTGGTCATCTTCTCGTGCGCGACGTCGGATTGAACGGGACGCGCACCGCGGTGCTCGGCGTCCTCGTCCGAATGGGCGCACAAGTTCGCGAAGCGATCGACGACGTCGAACAAATAGAGCACAGCGGGACAGTCGAAGTCACGGGCGCGCCGCTAAGAGGCACGGTGATTCAAGGAAAAGAAATTCCGCAGCTGATCGATGAGCTTCCGATCCTGGCGGTAGCCGGTGCGCTTGCCAGCGGCACGACTATTATTCGGCAAGCCGAGGAATTGCGGGTCAAGGAGACCGACCGCATCGCCGCGATCGCGCATAATTTGCGGGCGATGGGAGCGGATGTGGTGGAGCAAAAAGATGGACTCGAAATTCATGGCCGGGCGGAGCTGCGCGGGGCGCGCGTCGCGAGTTTCGGCGATCACCGGATCGCAATGGCGTTCGCCGTCGCCGGCATGTTCGCGGACGGCGAGACGATTGTTCAGGACGTGGAATGCGTCCGCGAATCGTATCCGACCTTCGAGAAAACGCTCGACGAATTCCTAAGCGCGAAGCGAGTCCGCATGACCACCCCGGTGATCAGTTCGCTCACGCCGGCCAAAGTCGACGAGGAATGAGCGCGCGCGACAGCGCTCATCGGGTTGTCGCGATCGACGGGCCGGCCGCCTCCGGAAAAAGCAGTGTCGCGCGGGCGCTCGCGAAACAGATCGGGTTCGATTACGTGAACTCCGGCGCCATGTATCGCGCGGTGACCTGGCACATCCTTAATCGTGGTGTGCCGCCGGGCGACGCGGCTGCGATCGTTCAGTTGTTGGAAAACACCCGGATCGATTGTACGCTCGATCGCGACGGTTCCCACATCCTGATCGACGGCGTCGATCCGAGCGCGCACCTCTGCGACGATCAGGTGAACGATAATGTTTCACTCGTGAGCAGCGTTCCGCGTCTCCGCGAAATCCTGGTCGAAAAAATGCGCGGCTACGCCGTAGATAAAGACATCGTCATGGAAGGTCGCGACATCGGCTCGGTCGTTTTTCCCGATACGCCCTACAAGTTTTACATCGACGCGTCGCCGGACGTCCGGCTGCGCCGCCGGCAGGCGCAGGGCCTCCGCGATCAAATCGCGGCGCGGGACCGGGCCGATTCCTCGCGCCGCGCTTCGCCTCTCATCATCGCCGAGGACGCGCATGTCATCGACAGCTCGAACCTGACCATCGAAGGCGTCGTCGGCGAAGTCATTGGCCGCTTGAAAATGAAAGGGATGCAGATTCGTTAGGCCGTTTTGAATCCGTATTACTGGGTCGGCTACAATCTTACGAAAATCCTGGGCCGAATATTTTTTCGGCTCCGCGTGATTCATCGCGAGCGGATGCTGAATCATGGTCCCGTGATTCTGGCTTCGAACCACCAAAGCTTTCTCGATCCACCATTCGCCGGCAGTGTCTCCGATCGCGCCGTCTATTTTCTCGCGCGCCGAACCTTGCTCGACGGTTGGTTCTTCGGCTGGATCCTGCCGAAGTTGAATGTGATTCCGGTCGACTCGGAAGGCGGAAAGGACAGGACTGCGTTGAAGGCCCTCATCCGAATTCTGCGCGCGGGGCAGGGGACATTGGTTTTTCCGGAAGGTCAGCGCACACCCGACGGCCAGCTTCAGCCGGCGCAACCCGGACTCGGTTTAGTGATCGCGAAAACTCTGGCGCCGGTAGTGCCGATGCGAATCTTCGGCGCTTACGATGCCTGGCCGATCCACGAAAAATGGCCGCGCCTTGGCCGGGTGACGATCGTGGTTGGCCAGCCGATCTATTTTACGCAGGAGGACGTGGCTGCCGGCGGCAAGGAAGTTTACCAGAGGTTGAGCCAGCGCGTGATGGACGCGATCGCGGCGTTGCGCCTGGAATGACGCGCTTGCGTTCATTTACTGAGCGAGGGACGATGCCGCGTGTCCACGCCAGACGATCCTTCCCGCGCGCCGCGCTCCGGTCTGATGTTGATGCTGGTGATCGTTATTGCCGCCGCGCTGGTGGCGATCTACGCGAATGTGCAGAAGGCACGACGCGATAAAATCGAGAAGGTCACGATCATTCCGATTTCAGAGTCGCCCACGGCATCTCCGTCGCCGGCCGACTAATTCGAATAACCCTGACGAACGAAGGTCTAACCACACTATGAAGAAGTTTTCCGTTTTCCCATTGATCGCGGCCCTCGCGGTTTTTGTTTCCTGCCAGAAACAGCAAACCGAAGAGGAACGAAAAGCCGAAGTCGAACGTCAGGTGCAAGAACGCCTCGCTACCGAGCGAACAGCGGCTGAGAAAGATCGCCTTGCGAAACAGCAGGCTGAACTGGAGGCGCGTGAGAAGGCCCTGGCCGCTCGCGAAGCCGCCGCCGCGG
>DATILK010000313.1:0-12781 GCA_035476555.1 Chthoniobacterales bacterium
CGGCGGACGGCGCAGCGCGCCGTCCCTACCAAATTATGATTTCATCCGTCCGTCTCGCTTTTCGCAGTCTCTTTAAAACACCGGGCTTTACCGCGGTCGCCGTCATCACCATCGCGCTTGCGATTGGCGCAAACACCGCGGTGTTTAGTCTCGTCAACGCGCTCCTGATTCGTCCGCTGCCGTTCAAGGCGCCACAGGAGCTGATTCTTCTGTTCGAAAAATTCAGCGGGCAAGGCCTCGATCAGATTCCGGTTTCGGCGCCGGAATATCTCGATTGGGAAAAACAGACGCAGAGCTACGAGAGGATCGCGGCGTTCAACTTCGCCGATTTCAATCTCACCGGTGGCGAAATGCCGGAGCGCGTCCAGGGCGCGGTCGTTACGCCGAGCTTGTTTTCGGTCCTCGGCGTCGCGCCGATCAAAGGCCGGGTCTTCAACAATGACGAATTTGGCGAGGGCAAAGACAACGTGGTCGTGATCAGCGAACGGCTCTGGCGGCGGCGGTTCAATTCCGATCCGCAGCTTGTGGGGTCGCAGGTATCGCTGAACGGCAACAGCTACACGGTAGTTGGAATCATGCCGGCGAAGTTCGAATTTCCGCTGCCGCTTTTCGGCGTCCAGGGCGGGACCTTTGCGGAACGCGCGGACATGTGGAAGCCGATCGCGTTTACGAAAAACGATCTCGAGTCTCGCGGTTCGCGCAGTTTCGGTGTCATCGGTCGCTTGAAACCGGGAGCTACGATCGCGCAGGCGCAGGCCGAGGCGAACACCATCGTGGCGAATTGGTATAAGCAATTCCCGGATAACTATGAGCCGTCCACGAAGTTTGGCGCCACGATTTATCCGTTGCACGATCTCGTCATCGGCGGGATGCGGCCGGCTTTGATGATTCTTCTGGGCGCAGTGGCAATGGTGTTATTGATCGCGTGCGCGAATCTTACCACGATGCTGCTGGCCCGCGCTGGAGCGCGGGAACGCGAGTTTGCAATTCGCCTCGCGCTTGGCGCCGGCCGGATCCAACTCGTTAGGCAGATGCTTTCCGAAAGCGTTCTGCTTGCGTTTTTCGGCGGAACAGCTGGCGTCATCTTTGCATTTTGGGGACTCAATTTGCTCCGCTCGATCGGAACGCAAACGGTTCCGCGGCTGGCCGAGGTCAATCTTGATCTGCGCGTTCTCTTCGTAACGCTCGTGACCGCGGTTGCTACGGGAATTGTGATCGGCCTCGTTCCGGCGATCGCGAGCGCCAAACCGGAATTAACCGAAGCGCTGAAGGAAGGCGGGCGCGGTGCAACGACCGGTTTGCGGCGGAACCGCTTGCGCAATGCGCTCGTTATCGCCGAAGTCGCGCTTGCGCTGGTGCTGCTCGTCGGCGCCGGCTTGTTGCTCAAGAGCTTTGTCCGACTGCAAAACGTCAATCCCGGTTTCGAGTCGAAAAACGTGCTGACGATGGAGGTCTCGTTGCCGGTGATGAAATATCCGCGCGGCAAACCAGTCGCGGATCTTTATGCGGAAGCGACCCGGCGGATAAAGGCACTGCCGGGAGTGGAAGCGGCGGCATTCACCAGCATTCTGCCGCTCAGCGGGACCAACAGCGACAGCTCGTTCGCGATCGAAGGTCACGATCATATGGCGGAGAAGATTTTTCCCGACGAAGAGATTCGCGACGTGACGCCGGAATATTTCTCGGTCCTCAAGGTTCCGCTTTTGCAGGGCCGATTTTTCAATGACGGCGATCAATTCGACGGGCCGCAGGTGACGATCGTGAACAGTTCGTTCGCGAAGAAATGGTTTCCGAGCCAGGATGCGGTCGGCAAACGCATCACGTTTAGCGATCCGCGCAAACCGGATGTGAAATGGATCACGATTGTCGGTGTTGTGGGCGACGTGCGTCATCGCGGTCTTGATCTCGATCCGAAACCCGAATACTACCTCGCGCATAACCAACTCCCGTATCGCGGCATGATTCTCGCCGTGCGCAGCGTGCAGGATCCGCGCTCGCTGACATCCGCAATTCGCCGCGAGATCAGCAAGCTCGATCCCGATCTTCCGGCCGCGAATGTGCGGACGCTCGAGCAAGTCGCTGGCGACTCGATCGCGCCGCGCCGGCTCTCGGTTGTGTTGATCGGAGTCTTCGCCGCCGTCGCGCTCGTTCTGGCGTCGGTCGGGATTTACGGTGTGATGTCGTTCCTCGTCGTGCAACGCACGCACGAAATGGGAGTGCGAATGGCGCTTGGCGCGCAACGCCGCGATGTCCTTCGGCTGGTCATTGGCCGCGCCGCCAAACTCGTCCTGATCGGCACGGCTGCCGGACTGGTTCTTGGAATCATGAGCAGCCGCGCTTTGGGCGCGATGCTCTTCAACGTCGGGGCGTTCGATCCGATGACTTTCGTCGGAGTAACCCTCGCGCTGATCGCCGTCTCGCTCCTCGCCAGTTACATTCCCGCCCTGCGCGCGACCAAAGCCGACCCAATGATCGCATTGGGCCACGGAGGATAGTCAATGCTAGCCGACCTTCGTTACGGGTTGCGCATGCTTTTGAAGAACAAAGGCTTTACCGCAGTTGCCGTCCTCGCGCTCGCGCTCGGCATCGGCGCGAACACCGCGATCTTCAGTTTGGTGAACGGCGTTCTCCTGCGACCGCTGCCGTTTCCGGACGCCGAACGCATCATCTCCATCGAAGGAAAAAATCCTGCGACGGCGGGAATTACCGAAAGCAACGTCTCGTTTCTCGACTTTACCGATTGGTCGCAACAAACCGATTTGTTCGCGAGCGCCGCCGCCTACTGGACCGGAACCGCCAACCTCGGCGCCGATGGGGCGGAACCGGAACGCGTGCCGCGCGCCGGTGTGACGGCCGGGTTCTTTTCTGTGCTCGGGGTCCAGCCTGTTCTCGGGCGAACGTTCGTTCCCGAAGACGACAAAGGATGGCCACAAACCGTCGCGATCATCAGCCACGGCTTATGGAAGCGTCGCTTCGGATCTGATCCGGCCATCGTCGGGAAACAGGTCCCGATGAGTGCAAGCCCCCTCACGATCATCGGCGTGATGCCGCCCGGGTTTGAATACCCGGAGCAAACCCAGGTGTGGGTGCCGACCGCGGTCAATCTCAGGGACGAACCGCGCGATAATCGGGTTTGGTCGGCGATCGCGCGGCTGAATCCCGGGATCGACCTGAAGCAGGCGCAGACTCGTCTCAGCGCCATCAATGCGCAGCTCGGCCAGCAGTTTCACGAGACGAACAAAGGTTGGGACGTGTTTGTTTCGACGCTCCACGAACGGCTCGTGCGGGAAGTGAAGCCATCCCTCCTCGCGCTCCTCGGCGCCGTCGGACTCGTGCTCCTCATTGCCTGTGCGAACGTGGCCAATCTCCTCCTCGCGCGAGGCGCGGCGCGGCAGAAAGAAATTGCGATCCGGGCCGCGATGGGCGCGAGCCGCACGCGCGTTCTGCGGCAGATGCTGACCGAGAGCATTCTGCTTTCGGCGATCGGCGGAATCGCGGGACTCCTCCTCAGCATTTGGTTAACCGATGTGCTGATGTCGATGTTGCCCGAAGGCGCACCGCGGCCCGAACAGATCGGGATTGATTATCGCGTCCTGGCGTTCGCTCTCGGTGTCTCGGCGCTTACCGGCATTCTCTTCGGCATCGTCCCGGCGCTTCAGGCTTCGAAGCTCGACGTCACCAGCGCATTGAAGGAAGGCGGACGCAGCGGCGAAGGACATCGCCGCACCAGCGCACGCAGCCTTCTGTTGATCGGCGAGGTCGCCCTTTCGCTGATGCTGCTGGTCGGCGCGGGATTGCTCATCAAGAGCTTCCTCCGTCTTCAGGAAGTGCGGCCAGGCTTCAATGCGCACAACGTTCTCACGGCCCACCTGGCGTTGCAGGGTCCGAAATACAAAGATGATCAACAGTTCGTGGAATTTTACCGGCAACTGAAAGAACGGCTGGAAGCGGTGCCGGGCGTGCAAGCGGCGGGAGGCAGCGTCAATCTTCCGCTCGGGGCGAGTGGTTATGCGATTGGACGCGGGTTTATTCCGGAAGGCCGGCCGCTCACGGTGGATGAATCGAGGGACGCGATGTTCTCCACCATCACCGGCGATTATTTTCGCGCGCTCCAGATTCCGTTGCTTACCGGACGCACCTTCGAACCACGCGACAATGCCGACGGACCGAAGGTGGTAATCATCAACGAAACGACCGCGAAGCGTTATTTCGGTTCGCCCACCGCAGCGATTGGCAAGCGCCTCAGCATCTGGTCTGCATTTCGAGGGCATCGCCGCGACGAAAAATTCATGCGTGAAATTGTTGGAGTCGTCGGGGATACGAAGACCGGTTCTCTTACCGGCGAGGACGGCGCACAAATCTACGTTCCCCACGCCCAGGACTCGCAGTGGAATTTCATGGGGCTCGTGATTCGGACGGCCGGCGATCCCGCCGCCTTCGCCACCACTCTGCGACGCGAAGTGCAGGCGATCGAAAAAGACCAGCCCGTTTACAACATCCGGACCATGGATGATGTCGTTGCGAACTCGTTAGGCACGCGGCGCGTCTCAATGCAGCTCTTCGCCGTCTTCGCCATCGCTGCCCTGCTCCTTGCGGCCATCGGCATTTACGGCGTGATGGCTTACTCGGTCACGCAACGCACCCAGGAAATCGGCATCCGCATGGCGCTCGGCGCCCAGAGATCGGACGTGCTCGCGCTCGTGATCCGCCAGGGAATGTCGCTGACGCTCATCGGCATTGTCGTCGGGTTAGCCGGCGCGTTTGCGCTCACACGATTGCTGGCCAGCCTTCTCTTCGGCGTCGGCGCGACCGATCCCGCGACCTTTTCGTGGATCCCAGTGCTGCTCGTGGCCGTTTCTTTCTTCGCTTGTTATCTCCCAGCACGCCGTGCTTCCCGGCTTGATCCGATCAAAGCCCTCGCTCGCACCTGACTCATATGAACACACTCCTCCAAGATCTTCGCTACGGATTCAGGATGCTTTTCAAATATAAAGGCTTCACCGCGGTGGCGGTCATCGCGCTCGGTCTCGGGATCGGCGCCAACACTGCCATCTTCAGTTTAGTGAACGGCGTTCTCCTCCGCCCACTTCCGTTTCCGGACGCGGAACGCGTCATCTACTTCGAAGGCAAAAATCCTCAGGCGGGGATTACCGACAGCAACATCTCGTATCTCGATTTTACCGATTGGTCGCAACAAACCGATTTGTTCAAGAGCACGGCTGCGTTCTGGACTGGCAGCGCCAACCTCGGCGCCGATGGGGCAGAGCCGGAGCGCGTGCCGCGTGCCGGCGTGACGAGCGGATTCTTCTCCGTGCTCGGGGTCCAGCCTGTTCTCGGGCGGACGTTCGTTCCCGAAGACGATAAACCAGGGACGATAAGCGTCGCGATCATCAGCCACGGTTTATGGAAGCGGCGCTTCGGATCGGATCCCGCCATCGTCGGGAAACAAGTCCAGATCAGTTCGCGACCCATCACTGTGATCGGCGTGATGCCGCCCGGATTTGAATTCCCGGAACAAACCCAAATTTGGGTGACGAGCGCGGTCAATCTCTCGGAAGAACCGCGCGATAACCGCGCATGGTCGGCGATCGCCCGCCTGAATAGCGGCATCGATTTGCAGCAGGCGCAAACTCGGGTGAGTGCGATCAATGCGCAGCTCGCCAAACAATTTAACGAGACCAACAAGGGCTGGGATGTGTTTCTTTCGACGCTCCACGAACGGCTTGTTCGCGAAGTGAAGCCGTCCCTGCTCGCATTGCTCGGCGCCGTCGGGTTCGTGTTGCTGATCGCTTGCGCGAACGTCGCCAACCTTCTTCTCGCTCGGAGCGCCGCGCGCCAAAAGGAAATTGCGATCCGGGCCGCGATGGGCGCGAGCCGCGGTCGCGTCCTCCGGCAAATGCTGACGGAGAGCACTCTGCTTTCGGCGATTGGCGGAATCGCAGGACTGCTGCTCAGCATTTGGTTAACCGATCTGTTGATGTCGATGTTGCCCGAAGGCGCACCGCGACTCGATCAGGTTGGGATTGATTATCGCGTCCTGACGTTTGCTCTCGGTGTCTCGGCGCTTACTGGAATTCTTTTCGGCATCGTCCCGGCGCTCCAGGCTTCTAAACTCGACGTGACGAGTGCGTTGAAGGAAGGCGGACGCGGCGGTGAAGGACATCGCCGGACGAGCGCGCGCAGCCTGCTGTTGATTGGTGAGGTCGCTCTTTCGCTGGTTCTCCTGGTCGGCGCCGGATTGCTCATCAAGAGCTTCGTGCGTCTCCAGGAAGTGCGGCCCGGCTTCAACGCTCACAACGTCCTCATCGCTAACGTGGCGTTGCCGGGTGCGAAATATAAAGATCAACAGTTCGTGGAATTTTTCCGTCAGCTGAAAGAACGACTGGAAGCGGCGCCGGGCGTGCAAGCGGTAGGAGGCAGCGTTAATCTTCCGCTCAACGCGAGTGGTTACGCGATTGGACGCGCGTTTATTCCGGAAGGCCGTCCCCTCACGGTGGACGAATCGAAGGACGCGATGTTCTCCACCATCACCGGCGATTATTTTCGCGCCCTGCAAATTCCCCTGCTTTCCGGACGCACCTTCGAACTTCGCGACAATGCTGACGCACCGAAGGTAGTAATCATCAACGAAACGACCGCGAAGCGTCATTTCGGTTCGCCCGCGGCGGCGATCGGTAAACGCCTCAGCATCTGGCGCGATGAGAAATTCATGCGCGAAATCGTCGGGGTGGTCGGCGACACGAAGACGGGTTCTCTCACCGGAGAGAGCGGCGCCCAGATGTACGTTCCGCACGCCCAGGACTTCCAGTGGAATTTCATGGGACTGGTGATTCGGACGGCCGGCGATCCGGCAGCCTTCGCAACCACGTTGCGACGCGAAGTGCAGGCGATCGACAAAGATCAGCCGGTTTACAATGTCCGGACGATGGACGACGTCGTCGCGAACTCGTTAGGCACGCGGCGCGTCTCGATGCAGCTCTTTGCGGTTTTTGCCTGCGCGGCCTTGCTTCTCGCGGCGATCGGAATTTATGGCGTCATGGCCTACTCGGTGACGCAGCGCACTCAGGAGATCGGTTTGCGGATGGCCTTGGGCGCGCAAAAATCCGACGTTCTCGGACTGGTCATCCGCCAGGGAATGACTCTGAGCGTGATCGGCGTGATCGTCGGCCTGGCCGGAGCCTTCGCGCTCACCCGCGTCATTGGAAATCTGCTTTATGGAGTGACCGCGACCGATCCGGCGACGTTCGTTGGGATTCCGTTATTGCTCCTGTTCGTCGCGCTGCTCGCCTGTTATTTGCCGGCGCGGCGCGCGGCCCGACTTGATCCCACCCGCGCCTTGGCGCAGAGCTAACTCCTTATGTCAATGATCACGCTAAAACACCTCGAACGTTTTTACCCTCTCGCGAAGGGCAAATTCTTTTACGTCCTTCGCGACATCAACCTGGAGGTAAACGAAGGCGATTTCGTTTCCATCATGGGGCCGTCCGGCGCGGGGAAATCGTCATTGCTTCACGTGCTCGGGATGCACGACCACGCCTGGAGCGGCGAATATTTTTTCGACGACGTCGGCGTTCACAATTTGAAACCGAAGGAACGCGCCACTCTGCGAAACGAAAAGATCGGTTTTGTTTTCCAGGCCTATCATCTTCTCGACGACCTGACCGTTTACGAAAACCTCGACATCCCGCTCTCGTATCGCCACGTCAGCAAATCGGGACGAGACTCGATCGTTTGCGACACGCTCGATAAGTTTCACATCGTCGGAAAGAAAGATCTTTATCCGCGCCAACTCTCCGGCGGCCAGCAACAGTTGGTCAGCATCGCTCGTGCGATGATCGCGAATCCGAAACTGATCCTGGCCGACGAGCCGACGGGCAATCTCCACTCCGATCAGGGCCGGGAAATCATGGAGATGTTCAAGAGCCTGAACGAGGGGGGAACCACGATCATCCAGGTCACGCATTCCGATGTCAACGCCGCCTACGGCAACCGCATCATCCAGCTCCGCGATGGATTTATCGTCTGATCAATTTTCCGCCCGCCAACCTAACGAGACTTCATGCTAACTGATCTGAAATACGCCTTCCGGATGCTGATCAAAGCGCCGGTCTTTGCCGTCATCGCCATTCTCACGCTCGCGCTCGGGATCGGCGCGAACAGCGCGATCTTCAGCGTGATCGATACGGTTCTGCTTCGGCCGCTGCCGTTCAAGAACCCCGACGAGATCGTCCACATTTGGGGGCGCTACGTAAACGATGGCGGCAAGGTGCGCGCTAACGTCCACTCGTTTCCCGACTACGTGGACCTCCGCGATCAAAGCCAGAGCTTCGCCGCGATGGCGGCGTACACGCGGACGGGTGGAACGTTGTCGCTCGCCGAAGATGCCAAGGCACTCGAGGGAATCGCAATTACGCCCGAGGTGTTCGATGTCCTGGGCGTTCCGCCGCTGTTGGGCCGGGGATTCACGAAGGAAGACGCCAAGAACGACGCGGACCGAGTCGTGGTTCTGACTTATGCGCTTTGGAAGACTGCATTCGGGAGCGATCCGAATATCATCGGGCAGAAAGTTACACTCTCGGCGCGCCCGCACACCGTTATCGGCGTTATGCCTCCGGGTTGGAAATTCCCGGTTGAGGACGAACACATCGACTACGCGCTGCCGCTCGAGTATCTCGGGCAGCAATTTTTTAGTAACCGCGGCTCTCATTTTTTGACGGTAGTAGGGCGGCTGAGGCCGGGTGTCGGGATCAAGACGGCAGAAGCGGAACTCAGCGCGATCGCGAGCCGCCTGTCGAAGCAATATCCGGATACGAACATGAACTTCACCGGAGCCGCGGTGGTGAAGCTGCATACGGATGTCGTGGGCGATGTTCGGCCGGCCCTGATGGTCCTTCTCGGCGCGGTCGCTCTGGTCCTGCTCATCGCCTGCGCAAATGTGGCGAACCTGCTTTTGGCACGGGCGGCCTCTCGCAGTCGCGAGATTGCGATCCGGACAGCGCTCGGCGCGAGTCGCGCGCTCGTTGTGCGTCAATTGCTTTGCGAAAGTTTGTTACTCGCGCTGCTGGGCGGAGGCGCCGGCTTGCTTCTGGCGTGGTGGGGCGTCGATCTGCTCAGCGCGGCCGGTCCGCAAGGATTGCCACACCTGGGTCAGATCAAAGTGAACACCACCGTTTGCGCGTTTACTTTTGTGCTCGCGCTTGGGAGCACGCTGCTTTTCGGCCTCATTCCGGCGCTCCAGGTCTCGAGGCCTGCGGTGAATGAATCGCTTCAACAAGGAGCGAAGGGATCGACCGGTGGTCTGCACACGAATCGTCTCCGCGCTTTTCTTGTGGTCTCGCAGGTCTCGCTTTCGCTGCTCCTGCTCTCAGGCGCCGGCTTGTTGATTAAGAGCTTCTACAATCTTCGCGCGACCGATCCCGGATTCGATCCGGTCCGCGTCATGACGTTGTCGCTCAATCTGCCCCGGATTCGTTATCCCGAGGTCGACCAGCAAATTCGCACTTACGACCTGATCATGGAAAAGCTGGCGGCGATTCCCGGGGTGGAAGCGGCGGGCGGCGTGGATCCATTGCCGCTGGGGGACAATCAACGCTCCTTGTCGTTCATGCCGAGCGGCGTTGCGCCTTTGCCGCGCGGCAATCACCCGGGCGCAAGCTATCTGGTGGTGAAGCCGGATTACTTCAAGACGATGAAGATCCCGGTCCTGCAAGGGCGCGACTTTAGTCGCTCGGACACGAAGGATTCACCGCTCGTGGTCATGATCAACGAAGTCTTTGCCCAAAAACATTTCCCAGGGAAGAACCCGATCGGTCAGCAGGTGATGATCGATCAGCCCGAAAACAAGTTTAACACGCACGAGGTGGTCGGAGTGGTTGCCAACACGCGTCATGATTCGCTCGCCGAGCCGCAGGGCCCGGAAATGTATGTGCCCTTTGCGCAAGACCCGGGGCGCAGCCTCGACGTCGTGCTGCGCGTTAGCTCGGCGAATCTCGTTGGTCTCAACTCCGACGTGAAACGAGTCGTCCATGGAGTGGATAAGGATTTGTTCGTGCCCACGCTCGAGCCGATGACCACTTTTGTCGCAAGGCATCTCGCCCGGCCGCGCTTCAACATGCTGCTGCTGGTTGTCTTCGCCGGAGTCGCCATGGTGCTCGCCGCGATTGGGATTTACGGCGTCATTTCCTACAGCGTCACGCAACGTACCCGGGAGATCGGGATTCGCATGGCGCTCGGCGCGCAACGGACCCAAATGCTCGGGATGGTCCTGCGCCAAAGCATGATTCTGGTCGCAATCGGAATTGTTATCGGATTCCTCGTCGCCCTCGGCGTGACGCGGGTAATGGCGACGCTGCTTTACGGTGTCGGCGCGAACGACGCGTCGATCTATGCGGCCGTCATCGCGCTTCTCGGCGGCGCAGCTTTGCTTGCCAGTTACGTTCCCGCCCGCCGCGCCATGAAAGTCGATCCGATGGTCGCGCTGCGTTATGAGTAATAGAACGGCAAAATCATGATGACTGATTTGCGTTTTGCCTTCCGGCAACTACTCAAATCCCCCGGATTCACCTTGCTGGCGTTGGTTACGCTCGCGCTCGGGATTGGACTGAACACAGCGATCTTCAGTTTGATCGACGATTTGTTTTTGCGGGCGCTTCCGTTCAAGGAGCCGCAACGTCTTGTCCATCTCTACTCGAACGCGCGCGAACGGAATCTTCTCGAGCTGGCGGTTTCCGTCCCGCGCTTTCAGCACTTTCGTGAAAGCCAGACGATCTTCGATGGGTTCGGAGCGGAGAACGTTTCGGCGTTCACCTTGACCGGGCTCGGAGATTCTGTCCAGCTCCTGGGCGGACAGGTTACCGCAAACTATTTCGACGTCCTCGGCGTGCGCCCGATTCGCGGCCGGAACTTTTTGCCCGAGGAAGAAGAGAATGCAGACGTCGCGATGGTCACAGAAAACTTCTGGCAGAAACGGATGGGCGGCGATCCGAACGTGATCGGCCGCAGCATCACGCTCGGTGGCGTGCCGCACACGATCGTCGGCGTTTTACCGAACCTGCCGTTCTCCTGGGTCGGCCCGGCGGCGGAAGTCTGGACGACCAAGCCGTTCCAGATCGCGGGACTTTCTTACGAGCGAATCATGCGCGGCTCGGGTTTTCTCCGCGTCGTCGGGCGCTTGAAGCCCGGCGTTACCCTCGAACAGGCGCAAGCTGCCATGCCGCCGCTCGAACAAAGCTATCGCGCACGGTTTCCGGACAAAGTCGACAGCTCATCAGTCATGACGCTAAAGACGTTGCCAGAGGATGTGACCGGCAATCTGCGCCCGGCGTTCGCGATTTTGCTCGCTGCGGTTGCGTTCGTTTTGCTGATCGCGTGCAGCAACGTCGCCAATCTATTACTCGTTAGGTTTAGCGGTCGGCGGCGGGAAATTGCGCTGAGGATGGCGATCGGCGCGTCGCGCGGGAGCGTGATCAGGCTCTGCATTTTCGAAAGCCTGCTCGTCAGTCTGCTCTCTGGATTAGCCGGTGCATTTCTTGCCTGGTACATCGTGCCGCTTGTGCCGCAAATGGCGGCGAACTTTCTGCCGTTCGACCCTGATGTGCGCGTCGAGCTTTCGCTCCCGATCCTCGGTTTCACGATTGCAATGTCGATCCTTACGGGCCTCGCGATGGGAATTTATCCGGCGCTGCAAAGTGCGCGGACCGATCTCATCGATGGTTTAAAGGAAGGCGCTCGCGGAACGAGCGTCGGGGCTGGTCAATTGCGGTTTCGCAAGATTCTCATCGCGGCCCAGGTCGCGCTTTCGGTCACTCTTCTCGCTGGCGCCGCTCTGCTTATCACGAGTTTCATCCGGCTCAGCCAGCAGAACATTGGTTATCGCAGCAACGATATCTGGATCGGATTCGTCACCTTGCCGAATGCGCACTATTCCGACGTTAAGACGCGGCAACGATTTGCCGAACAAACCCTGACGGCATTGCGAAGCGTGCCTGGTCTGGAGGGCGCGACACTCAGCGCGGACATTCCGCTCCTCGCGGCCGCCGGAAGCAATTTTCTCTACGCCCGCACCGACGGCGAACTTCTGCCCCTCGACAAACGCGCCGCTGCTGCCGCCCACAATGTCGCGCCGGATTATTTGAGAACCTGGGGGATTCCGCTTCTGGCCGGTCGAGATTTCGACGAGCGCGACACCGCTGATCGCCCGAGCGTCATCCTGATTAGCCAGGCCGGCGCGAAGAAAATTTTCGGCAACGAAAATGCGATCGGCAAAACATTGCTCATTGGAAGCGCAAGCGTTCCGGCGGAGATCGTGGGCATCGTGGGCGACGTCCGCTCGCGCAAAGTGGGCGAGCCAGACGACGTGGAGATCTACCGTCCGTGGGCGCAGGACAATTTCTCGTTCCTGAGCATCGACGTGCGCAGCTCCCTCAGCGTCGAAGCGGTGACGAAATTAGTCCGAGGCGCGCTGGCTAAAGTCGATCCAGGTCTGGCGATTGCGCTCCCGCAATCAATGGAAGCGATCGTCGCGCAAGCCGTCGGCCAAACGCGCCTCATGATGTGGTTACTCGCCATTTTCGCCGGAGTCGCGTTGCTCCTCGCGACCATCGGGATTTACGGCGCGGTTGCTTACAGCGTTGCGCAGCGCACGAGCGAGATCGGGGTGCGAATGGCTTTGGGGGCGCAGACCGCCGATATCTGGCGGCTGGTTGTTCATCAGGGAATGCAACCGGTCGTTTTCGGATTGCTCATCGGTCTTGCCGCTGCCCTGGCGTTAGGCCGTCTGATC
>DATILK010000314.1:0-4629 GCA_035476555.1 Chthoniobacterales bacterium
ACGACGACGATTATACGCGGCACGTCTCCACTGTCCGCGAGGAACTGGAGACCAGATACCCGAACTTGCACCTCGTCGGCCGCAACGGCATGCATAAATACAATAACCAGGACCACGCCATGATGACCGCGATGTTGTGCGTGGAAAACATTCTGGCGGACACGAAACTTTACGATCTTTGGGATGTGAACAGCGACGCGGAATATCACGAAGCAGGTGAAGCCGCGGCGGAAGCAACGCGTGGCACCGCTTTGCGCGACGTGCCGACGCGGCGGGTGGGCGCTACTCCCGAGCTCGCGCCCGAGGCTTAATCAGGGCAGCGCGTCGAACGCTTCGATCGGCGGGCAGGTGCAAAACAAATTGCGGTCGCCGTAAACGCTGTCGATCCGTCCGATCGCCGGCCAGAACTTTTGTTCGCGCGTCCACGGTGCGGGATACGCCGCTTCTTCGCGGGAATACGCATGGTCCCATTTGTCGGACACGACTTGCTGCGCAGTATGCGGCGCGTTTTTCAACACATTGTTCTTCTTGTCGGCTTTTCCGGAAACGACCGCCTCGATCTCCGCGTGAATTGAAATCATCGCGTCGCAGAATCGATCCAGCTCTGCTTTCGATTCGCTCTCCGTCGGCTCGATCATCATTGTTCCAGCGACCGGGAACGAAACCGTCGGCGCGTGGAAGCCGTAATCCATTAACCGCTTCGCTACGTCTTCCACTTCCACGCCGCCGCTCTTCCACTGCCGCAGATCGACAATGCATTCGTGCGCAACGAGACCGCGTTTGCCTTTGAAGAGAACCGGAAAATAACCGTCGAGCCGTTTTGCGATGTAATTCGCGTTCAGAATCGCGACCTTCGTGGCTTCGGTCAGTCCTTCGCCGCCCATCATGCGGATGTACATCCACGAGATGGTGAGAATACTGGCGCTGCCATAGGGCGCCGACGTCACGGGGCCTACGGCATTTTCGATTTTCGAATTGCGAATTTCGATTGAAGAGAGCGCCGGGAGGAATGGAACCAAATGTTTCGCGACACCGATGGGGCCGACGCCGGGGCCTCCGCCGCCGTGAGGAATGCAAAACGTTTTGTGCAAATTAAGATGGCAAACATCGGCGCCGATGTCGCCGGGACGGCAGAGGCCGACCTGCGCGTTCATGTTCGCGCCGTCCATGTAGACCTGGCCGCCGTGCGAATGAACGACCTCGCAGATCTCGCGGATCGTTGTTTCGAAAACTCCATGCGTGGAAGGGTAGGTGACCATCAACGCGGCGAGATCGTCCTTGTGCGTATCGGCTTTCGCGCGGAGATCGGCGAGATCGATGTCGCCATCTTTCAAACACGCGACGGGAACGACCTTGAATCCGGCCATGACCGCGCTCGCCGGATTAGTGCCGTGCGCTGACGTGGGAATCAGACAAATGTTGCGCGCCGCCTGGCCGCGTGACGCGTGATACTCCCGAATCGCGAGCAGGCCCGCGTACTCGCCTTGCGAGCCGGCGTTCGGTTGCAGCGCAACCGCCGCGAAGCCCGTGATCTCCGCGAGCCACTCCGCGAGCTGATCGCACATCTCGCGATAACCGACGGTCTGATCCTCCGGAGCAAACGGATGCAGCTTCGCGAACTCCGGCCAGGAGATCGGAAACATTTCCGCCGTCGCGTTCAATTTCATCGTGCACGACCCGAGCGGAATCATGGAAGTTGTCAGCGAGAGGTCGCGTGACTCGAGCCGGCGCAAATAACGCAGCATCTCCGTCTCGGTGTGATGCGTATTGAAAACCGGATGCGTCAGAAAGTCCGACGTTCGCGCGCAGACATCGCGATAGCCCGCCTTGAACTCTGAATTCTCCTCACGTTCGAACGGTTTCGTGGTGAAGACGCTGATCAAGGCTTCGAGGTCAGCCTCCGTTTTTGCTTCATCGAAAGCGACGAGGGCGACAGGTAAATCTTTTTCCTGATGAGGTCTCAGACCCAATCCAACTTTTGCTGCCCGAGCAATCAGTTCGTCGCGCGCTTCAATCGTTTTGAACTCGACGCCGACGGTGTCGAAAACTTCTCCGTTCAGAACGGTGTATCCGCCGGCCATTACGGAAGCGGCAAAATCCTCAGCCATTCGGTGGACGCGTTGCGCGATCGCGCGCAAACCGCGCGGGCCGTGATAGACGGCATACATCGACGCGATGACCGCAAGCAGCACCTGCGCGGTGCAAATGTTACTCGTCGCTTTGTCGCGCCGAATGTGTTGCTCTCGGGTTTGCATCGAGAGGCGGTAACCTGGGCGGCCGCTCGTATCGTGCGAAACGCCAACAAGGCGGCCAGCCATGTGGCGTTTGTAGGCGTCGCGAGTAGCGAAGTAGGCGGCATGTGGTCCGCCGAAGCCGAGTGGGACGCCAAATCGCTGCGTGCTGCCGACGGCCACATCGGCTCCGAATTCTCCGGGCGGCTTGAGCAGCGTCAACGCGAGAATATCCGCGGCGACGACGAGCAGTGCGCCGGCGTCGTGAGTGGCGTTGGCGAACGATTCGTAATCGAAGATTGCGCCGTCGGTCGCGGGATATTGAACGAGCGCGCCGAAGACGGTCTGGTCGAATTTGAAGCTGGAGAAATCGCCGACGATGACCTTTATGCCGAGCGGCTTCGCTCGGGTTTCCACGATCTCGATCGTTTGCGGATGGCAATTGTCCGCGACGAAAAATGTGGTCCGCTCGGATCCGACGGAGGCGCGGCAAAGCGCCATCGCTTCGGCGGCAGCGGTTCCTTCATCGAGCAACGACGCGTTGGCGATGTCGAGCGCCGTCAGGTCCGTGATCATGGTCTGGAAATTGAGAAGCGCTTCGAGCCGGCCTTGCGCGATCTCCGCCTGATAAGGCGTGTACGCCGTGTACCAGCCGGGGTTCTCGAGAATGTTCCGCTGAATGACTGGCGGGGTGATCGTGTCGGAATAACCGGCGCCGATGAACGAGCGCGCGACCGTGTTTTTCTGCGCAAGAGTTAGCAGTTCGGCGAGCGCTTCGCTTTCCGATTTTGCCGCGGCCAAATTCAGCGGCCGATCGAGGCGGATGTTTTTTGGAACGGTGGCGTCGATCAATTCGTCGAGATTTTCGACGTCCAACGTGTCGAGCATTTCTGCACGCGCCTGCCGGTTCGGCCCGATATGCCGATGCGCAAACGAATCGACGCGATCTTTCTCGCGGTCAGGGCGCGTCGTGGCTGCGGACTCAGCAGCGGGCGATTCAGTCTCGGCGGTTGGCATCCGCCAAACTACGAAGTGCGTTTAGGCGTTCAAGCCTCGAGTGTCTGGACGCCGCCGTCCCGCAATCGGGCGCGCAGTTCGGCGAGATGAGTGTGGTTGCGAGTTTCGACCGTGCACTGGACATGGACTGCGGAAACATCGGAGCCCGCGAAGGCGCGATCGTGGACGACTTGCTTGATGCTCGCTCCGGCGGAAGCGATCTTCGCCGCGAGATCAGCCAGCCCGCCGGGCCGATCGCTAATGATCGCGGTGAATCGGGCGAGCCGGCCATCGGCGACGAGACCGCGTTCGATGACGCGGCTCAACACGTTGGGATCGATGTTCCCGCCGCAGAGAAGAAGCACAACGCGTTTGCCGGCGAGTTCCGGGAGTTGCCCCGAAAGACAGGCAGCGAGCGGCGTTGCTGCCGAGCCTTCGACCACGCCCTTTTCGAGTTCCAAAATACGCAACACCGAAATGGCGATTTGTTCCTCGCTTACCAAAACGATCCGATCGATCAGCGGCGCGGCAGTAGCGAACGCGTTTGCCCCGACTTGCGCGATCGCGAGACCGTCCGCGAGCGTCGGCTGCATTTGGATCCGGGTCGGTTTCCCCGCCTGAATTGCCGCCGAAAAACTAGCGACATGATCGGCTTCGACCGCGATCACTTTCGTTGGTGGGCGCAAACTTTTTAGGGCGAGCGCCACGCCGGCAAGAAGTCCGCCGCCGCCAACTGGAACGACCACCGCGTCGACGTCCGGCACCTGTTCGAGAATTTCCAAACCCATCGTGCCTTGGCCGGCGATGATCGCGGGATCGTCGTAGCCGTCGATGTAAGCAAGCCCGTGTTCCTGCGCGATCTCGTGTGCTTTCTCTTTCGCTTCGCTGAAATCCTTTCCGTGCAACACAACCGTCGCGCCGAGCTTTTCGCAGTTTCCGATTTTGATGAGCGGCGCGTACTTCGGCATCACGACGGTCGCGGGAATGCCGAGCAGTTTTCCCTGGTAGGCAAGGGCCTGGGCGTGATTGCCGGCAGAGGCCGCGATGACGCCGCGCTGTTGCTGGTCCGGTGGCAATTGCGCGAGAGCGTTGCGCGCGCCGCGTTCCTTGAAACTGCCGGTACGCTGCTCGTAATCGAGCTTCGTGAAGATCTTCATCCCGGTCAGCTCGCTCAACGGGACCGATTCCGGGCACGGCGAAAAATAGACGGCGCCCTCAATGCGCTTTCGCGCGGCTTGAATGTCTTCGAGCGTTACCGGCGCCGTCACAACAGGTCACTTAAGACCTGTTAGACCTGGGCGTCGAGGGCCTGGCGGATTTTCCTGGCCAGCTGTTCGGGAGCGAATGGTTTCGCGAGGAAAAACATTTCCTGGTCGCGCCGCTCGGACGGCTGAAGGGATTC
>DATILK010000315.1:0-1832 GCA_035476555.1 Chthoniobacterales bacterium
TCAGCAAACGCTGCGCGATTTCGATTAACTCGGCGTCGCCACGTTTTTCCCCACACGTTTCCGGAAACGCGATCCGTTCAATCGCGCCATCGCCGCCGACGCAAACGGAGCGGCAGAGGAGGGCATCACCTGCCACTTGCCCCGGAACACGACTGCGGTCGAGCTGGAAGATAATTTTGTGACGCGCCACTTCACCCAAATAGGCGCGATATCCCATTCGTTTTTCGTGTACCCGAATTTTTCGAAAGCCGATTTCGCTGATGAGCTTCGTCCCGCGACGCCGGTCGAAATTGAAAACCGTTACTGGCTCTTTGGTCGCATCGCTCAGCTTTTTTACAGCGAGAAGAGCGGGGAGATGATTCCGCGTAGGTACCGCGAACTCACGCGTGCCCACGAAAATTCCGGAACGATTTTCCATTGCCCAATTCCAGTTCTCGTCCTCGATCGGATAGGGCGTGGGAAGATACTCGATTCCGTTATCGCGAAATAAGCGAAAGAAGTCCGCAACCTCCGGCGTGCTCGCGACGCAGCCATTCGCGGTACGCACCATCCTGACAAAGCGAGCGAATCGTGTCGGATCGCTTAACTGTTGTGCAACCTGATGCGCTCCCGTTTCTTTCAATGCCACCACAGTTTTGCGTTTCGATTTTTTCAATTCCGCCAGGGCGCGCTCGCTTGCGCGAAAATCGCCGCGCAAGAGGAGCAATACCGGCCATCCGCTCGCGATCGCGCGCTTGAGGTCGCGAAAAACGGCACCGTGCGTGCAAGCCGCATACGCATGAAAATTCACAGGCGCATGCTCGTTAGCCGGCGCGCTCCGGTTTTCAGCAAAATGTTGCTCGTGATCGCGCCCGGCTGGATTCAGCACCGCCAGCCGAAAATTCTCCGCGTCCGCTGACGCCATTCTAATTGCTTTCGTCTTCGTCCGCTGGCGTTGCCCGGCGGACTTCTGGCTCGGAAGCTTGGGGGGTTGGCCGCACTACCGGAATCGCGCGACGGACCTCGACGGGTGAACCGGACGGCCTCACCACCGTTGTTACCGTGTCGGTTGGGACGGATGGAGGACTCGGCGCGCTCGCTTCCTTTTCTCCTGGTTGCACCGGTATTGCTTTCAAAATCGGCTTTGTCGGGTCAGGCATTTCGTCCGATGTCGGCGCGTTTTCGGCTTCGGGCGAAGGCGCAGGCTTCGGATAGACCATCGCGTGCACTGAATTATATGGGTCGCGCGTGGCCAGGAGTGTCGGCCCTTTCGGCGTAACCGGCGTCACCGCGGTCGTGTCAACCGCCAGGGCCGCTCGCGGAAATTCCGACGGCGGCAGATCGCGTGTGAGCGAGGCGTGCAGTTCTCCATGAATATTGCACGGCTCGCTCGGTTTCTGGTCGGATGTCGCGAGCTCGAGATAAGTTGTCTTCTCTTCCGCCTCGCCCTCACTCGTTTTGATTTTCTCAACGCATTTATCGGTCGCAAGCAACCCGGATTTCGCGCAGATGTTTACTCGCTCCAGACCGCGCGGCTGGGAAATGTCCTTCGGCGGATAATGTTCGGCCGAGGCGTTCATCACATCCACCCATACCGGCAGCGCAATGTCGCGTCCGAACGCGCCGCGAAAAATTCTCTGCGGCTTGTCGAACCCAGCCCAGACCGCGCAGGTAATCGCACTGTCGTATCCTGCGAAAAGAACGTCGGTAAAATCGTAAGCGGTCCCGGTTTTTCCGGCTGCCCCCATTTTCCTCAAACCGAAGTTCGTGCGCGCAGCCTTACCGGTGCCGTTGTCGAGCGCGTCAACCAGACACGAATGCACTTCGTAGGCAATCTCGGGCTTGATTACGTT
>DATILK010000316.1:0-7204 GCA_035476555.1 Chthoniobacterales bacterium
TCCTCACCGCGTGGCTCATCTATCTGGCTGATCGTTTCGCCGACTCATCGACGCTGAAACCCGATCTGCCGCTTTCTCTTCGACAGAATTTCTGTCGGCAACATCGCGAGCTCTGGATTGCGACGATCGCTCTAGTGGCAGGATTCGATGCCTACGTCATCTGGCGAACGACCGCGCTACAAACTTTTCTGGTCGGCGCGGTCGTTGGGCTGGTCGCGGTGATTTATTTGGTCGCGAACCATCCGCTTGGTTTGATTTGGCGTTCGCTCCCGGCGAAAGAACTCGCCATCGGTATTCTGTTTACCGCCGGCACAATCGTGGCGTTGCTCCCGCAAATTCCATCGACCGGCAGTTTCGCGATTGCGGTTTTGGCTTTCGCCGCGCTTTGTTCGCTCAATTGCGTCAGCATCGCCGGCTGGGAATGCGAGCTCGATCGGGCTCAGCGCAAAGTTTCGCTCGCGACGCGGCATCCCAGCATCGCACGTCATGCCGGAAAAATTTGCATGGCTCTTGGGCTGGTCTGCCTCGGCGTTGCCGTTTGTCGGCCGGAAACGCGTTCGTTCTTTATTTGTGCAGGGGCGAGCGCGCTGTTGCTCGCGTCGCTCAACATCGCGCACACCGAGGACGACGTGCGCACTGCGTTGGCCGATTTGGTGCTGCTCACGCCGATCGTCTTCCTGATCGCATCGGTGCTGTGAGCTTCGACGCGATCGCGCCGTGGTATCGGGCGCTGGAGACAATCGCTTTCGGAAATGCGCTGCAACGGGCCCGGGTTGCTTGTCTCGACGCGATCGGTTCGCCGCGTCGCGCTTTAATCGTGGGCGAGGGGAACGGAAAATTTCTCGCCGCGCTGCTTCAACGGCAGCCGCTAATCAGGATCGATTGCGTCGATGGCAGCGAACGAATGCTCGAACTCGCGCGAGGCCATGTTTTGCAAAGAGTGTCGGACGAGATAAGTCGCGTGGCGTTTCTCCAGCACGATGTCACGACTTGGACGCCTAACGACCGTTACGATTTGATCGTTACCCATTTCCTTCTCGATTGTTTCAGCGTCCAACAAGTCGGCAGCATCATTGCAAAACTAGCTCAGGCTGCCGCTCCAAATGCCACCTGGCTGCTTGCTGATTTCCGAATTCCCGAAGCCGGCTTCGCCCGCGCCCACGCGCGCGCCGGGCTTGCCGTCATGTATCGATTCTTTCGCTCCGTCGCCCGGATCGAAGCGCGCGAGTTGGTCGATCCCTCGCCCTTTCTTCGCGCCGAAGGATTTGTCCTCGAACGCCAAATCCTGTTTCGATTCGGCATGCTGAAGTCCGAATTGTGGCTACAACAAGACAGTTAGCTCTGTCCGCCTTCTTCTTCGCGTGTTTGCTTCCGTGCCGCTCGCGCGCGAGACACACGCCGCGCGACCCAACCGACGGCTCCGATAATCAACGCCCACGGTGCGAGGAACGCGATCGCGACGCCAATCATTCGTACGCTCCACATGAGCGCGCCCGCTCCTTGCCCGATCGTCCGACGCAGCGTCGCCCAGATGCCGGTCTCTTCCGAAACAATGTTGCCCTCGCTGTAGACCTGGATCGAAACGTCGGCTGGCGCGTTGGCTTCGTCGATCTGCGAGTTGGGTCGATCGTCGCGGCGCACGCTGACGTTCTCGACTTTGCCGAGGCCGTTGAGCGACTGCATCAGCGCGTTGTAATTTTTCATCGGCACGCGCAACGAGACCGTCGAATACTCGCGTCCGTTTGGATCGCGCGAGAACGACGAGCTGCGGATCCGGCCGCCCTGTTGCTCCGCTATCGCACGCAGCTGCTTCGTCTTATCGTTCACTTCCGGCGTCTGAATTCGAAGCGAAGTGGACTGCAACGCGATCTCCTGCTCATCGTGCGAAAGCGTGATGTTCAATTCCACCTTGTCGCGTTCCGTCTTCGCGTTTTCGCCGAGCCCGTCGCCGCCCTGCGAAACGCGGTCCGTCGTGACTTGGAAATTTTCGACGCGCGCCATGCCCTTGACCTTGTTGATCACTGCGTCGCTTTCCTCCGGCGCGAGCAACAGACTGAGCCGTGCCGAGACGCGCCCGGTATTGTCGCGATCGATTTGGGCGTTGGTGATTTGCACCTTCGGCGACGCGAGCGCCTTGATGTCGTTGTAGGTCTTCTCGACTTCGGTCGCGTAAAGCGACAACTGCGCCCGCTCCTTCAACAGAAATGCCGCCGGCACGTTCATGTTTTTTTCCGCGAGCGTGATCGTCACTGTCGCGAACGCGACCTGCGAATCCATGAACTTCAGCTCGCCCTGCATCGTTTCGATTTCCTCGCGAACGCGGCCAAGCTCCTTCTCGACTTCCAAAAGATCAGCGACGTCCTTGCTCTTCGTCTTGAGAATCTCGATGAGCCGCTGCTCCATGAGCCGCGCGTTCTTCAATCGCGATTCCGTGTCGAAATACGCCTTCGTCACATCCTCAGTCGTGAGCGCCTGGTTCTTGAGCTCGCCGATCCCGCGCAGTTTCCCGAGAAAGCGATCCAGATTATCGGGCAGCACCTTCACCACGATCTCGCCGCGCAGCTTGCCGTTCTCCTGTTTCTCTGAGCTCGTTGTCGAAACGTAACCTTTCTCTTCCGCGGCAAACGCCGTAATCTTCTGAACCGATTCGTCGAAACTCACCACTTCCAATTCGGCGGTCGCATTCCGGACCAACTTCCGGTTCGCCGTCGGTCCGACTGACGACGGAGACGCGGATGGTTCTGCGGGTGTCTCCGCATTTGTTTCAGCGGTCGAAGCAGGCGCCGTCTCGTCCTTGCCCGCGGTCTTCTTTGTCTTGGTCAAACCGGCGGCGCGCAACGCTTCGGTTTGAGGCCTGGGCACCGTTGATGTGACGACATCCATCGGCGGCACCGGGGGCGGCGCTTTCAGTGCCGCAACTTCTGCTGTCTTCGTCCGGCCATCATCGGTTTTCTCAAACGTTCCGCCGTCTCGAAACGCACCGGGTTTATCCTGGTCTTTTTCTTGCAGACGCGCTTCCAAGTGCGAACTGACCGTCTCCTCATAACGAGCCTTCGGCGTCATCGCTTCGCCGGTGAGCATTTTTCCCATTTGGGCGAGCGCAAGAAGAACGGCCGCGGCCGCCGTTAGTTGCACCGCGCGCACCCGCATCAAATCGGTGATGAGGCCAATCAGGCCTGCGCGTTTCGGCACGCGATCGCGGAAGCGCGACACGATCCGTTGCTCGAAAGCGGGATCTGCCTTCTTGTCCGCCAATGTTTCGTTGAGAATCCTGTTCATAGTTTTTCCTTCCTGAAAAGCTTGTCGGCACTCCGCGCACTCCACGAGGTGAGCGTGAAATTCATCGCGCTCGGCGGCTGTGAGCTCGTCGTGGAGATCGGCCGCGAGCAGTTCGTCGAGTTGTTCGTGAATCGTAGCCATAAAAGTTATCCGATTGCGGCCAGGGCCGGTTTAAGTCGTTTCCGCATGAGACCGAGCGAGCGGCCGAGAATCCCGCGCAAGGCACCGTTCGTTAGGCCAAGGGTCTGCTCGATGGTTCCGTAGTCGAGGTCCTCGAAGTAGCGCAGCGTCACGGCCGCGCGATGCAGTTCCGGTAATTGCGCCAGGGCCGAGCGGACCTCGCCGTCGAGGTCCGCTTTCTGCCCTGCTGCACCTTCGAACGCAACCATCTCGTTCGATTCAAAATTTTCGGGGAGCGGTTCTGGCCTGCGTTTTCGCGCCAGGTCCCGCGCGCGGTGGCGCGCGATTGTCCCGAGCCAGGCCGGCAGTTTCGCGGAATCGCGCACCCGCCAGCGTGATTTCCACGCCTTGACGAAAGTGTCCTGGACGACGTCTTCGGCTTCCTCGCGGTTCTGCAGAATTCCGTAGGCAATCGCGAAGAGGTTCCGGCTCATGGCGCGGATCACCATCTCAAAAGCGTCGCGATCGCCCTGGATGGCGGCGCGGTAAATGGCGTGTTCGGATGCGTCGGTCATTGTCGATTTACCAGCCTAGACGCGCGGCAAGGCGGTTCCGCGCGAAAAATCTTTCGATTCCGTAGCTACGTCGCTCTGCGACGCGCATCGCGATCGCTCGTCGCGGGGCGTTCTCTCACGTCGCCCGCAGGGCGGCGGCTACAGGCTTACCGGAAGATCGAAACGGCGTTGTTCACCGTCACCAGCTCCTTGACCCGCGCTGCGTCCCAGTTCGCGGTGCGAATGCAACCGTGGCTGGCGGCGCGGCCGATCGTCTCCGGATTGTTGGTCCCGTGAATGCCGACATGCGGCTTGTTCAATCCCATCCAGAGTATGCCGACCGGATTGTTTGGACCCGGCGGCAAATTGTAAAAGACGCTCGATTTTTGCCCGTGCTGGAGGACGCCTTCGTCATGGCGAAAAGTGGGGAACGTCGCGATGCCGAGAATTTTCCAGAGCCCCATCGGAGCGGGAAGAGTCGAGGAGCCCGGCGTGATCGGAAATTCCGCGACGAGCTGTTTGTCGTCGTAGATCAGAAGAAAACGATCTTTCGTGTCGATGAAGATTTTGCGATTGGCGAACGCCGGATTCGGCTGCGCAAAACCTTCCTTCAAATCCTCGATCTTGAACGGCAACACGTTCGGCACTTTCACGGTGTCGCCCACTTTCAAATTTTCCAGCTTCATTCCCGGATTGATTTTTTTCAGGAAATCTTCGGCGGAATGGTATCGCTCAGCGACGAACTCGAGAAGCGATCCGTAATTCAACCGCTTCAATTTCGCCTGCTCGGACGGCTTATTCGAAGTGGCGCCGATAAAGTTCTCCGCTTCCGGAGGGATCGTGAATGTCGTCCATGTTTCGGGCACCTGATCTAGAAGCCAGGAATCGACTGCGCCCGTTTCCGGCATGCCGTGGGCGCGCTTGTAATGCACGAGCGCCTTCCCGAAAAACTCGCCCATCCGCCCGTCGATCTTCCCGGGACCAAAGTCGTTGTTATCGAGAAAAATTTGGAGCTTCGTGCTCGTCTCCTCGTCGTAATTCGGCAACGCCACGGGAATGGTCGCGGCAACGGACGTTTTGGGTTTCGGCGACGGCTTCGGTCCGGCGGCAGGCGTCATTTTCGGCGCGGGCTTCGCGGCGACGGCCATAACCGCGATCAAGACAACGAGAATTCGGGAAAGCATCGGCGAAGTAATCGGCTGGAATCGCATCGCAGGCAAACGCGCCGTCAACGATTGGCCCCGGCCGGGAACATGACTTTTTCCGGCGCTGCATTGAGGGCCGCGAGTAGCTTCGGAATGAGACGGGTTTTGATGGTGCCCGCCTCGCGCGGTGGCACCAAGTAGCGCACGATCGCATCGATCCACGTCACCTCGTCGACCCGGAAAAAAACGCGGGGACGGGCCCGGACTTCCAGCTCGTTCACCGGTGTTTTCGAGAGCAGATCGCGATAGACCGTCACCCGTTCTTCCATGTCCGCACCGATTTCCTCACCGACGATTCGCTCCATCGTTTCGGCGACGAACTTAAGATCGGCCTGATAACCGATCTGAAATTTGATCTCGTTCCAAATGTAAGGAAAGAGCGGCCAGGAATAATTGTAGACCATCGAACTGAGCACTTTCGCGTTGGGAAATTTGATGACGCGTCCGCTCGGATGATCGGTGGATAGAAACGAGCCGCCGAATTCCCACAGCGTCGTATCGATGTAACTCACGTCGATCACGTCGCCGGTGGCGTCGCCAATTTTGATCCGGTCGCCGACGCGATACGGTCGACGCACCAAAATATAGATCCAGCCGATGAAACTCGTCATCGGCGTTTGAACCGCGAGGCCGACGATGATCGAAACGACGCCGACGGAAATCAACGCCGTGTACCAGTTCGCGAAGAAGATTGAGAGCCCGATGAGCACGATCACGATGCCGACGACGAGATGGAGAATCCGACGAAGGGTGAACGTTGTGGAGGCGTCCTCGATCCGTCCGATCGCGTAAACGGAGACCGCTTTCGCTATCGCGAGGACGACGACGATGAAGACGGTCGCCCGAATAGCACGGGCGAGCAGGTCCAATTGCGCGGTCGGCAACGGAACCCACTTCCAGGCCAGCAACAGCCAAAGAGCGGCGCACCCCAGCAAAACGAGCGCGTGAGTCGTAAACCAAAACTTGTCCCGGGTCTGCGCCTTGATCTTGGGCTTACCGCCCGTCTGCGCCAGGGCCTCGCGCACCTCGGGCTTCTGTTTTACCTGGGTCAGTGTCTCTGCCATTACTCTTGATTCGGAATTGACCCGCCAATGGACGCGACGCGAATTCAAGAAAAGCCTTATTCGCGTTTATTCGCGCGATTCGCGGGTTCGACAAAGCTCACGCCATCTTCAACCAGCGCCAACGGCACTTCCGCCGCGCTCCCAACTCAGGCGACAAGCTGCTTTAGTTCAACCAACATTCCGTCCGGCGCTTTCAGGAACGCCACCTTATAAGCACTTGTCGGCGTCGGAGGCTCGACAGGCACAAGTGCCGGCTCCTGAAAAACGATCTCGCGATTGCCGCCATTGCGGTCGACGTAATAATTGGTGGCCGCGTCACAATCCTTAACCAAGAACGCTATGTGGAAAATGCCCAGACGATCAGGTCCCGGCGCCGGCTGTGGCGTCGCGGGGGTGGATGGCGCAAAGAGAAGAATCGCTCCGCCGAGTTTGAGCTGTAAATGCTCGGTCGCACCTAGTCGGACAAGGCCAAGATTCTCTGCCTCCAGAATGTCGACATAAAAATGAATGGCCTCTTTGAAGTCCGAGGAAGTGCGGTAGTGGACGTGGTCGAAACTAAGAGCGGGGTTCACGAGGTTGCTTGAAATGTCTAAAACTGCCGGCTCCGGGCCGGCCTCGTTATCACGGCTGCGGTTTCTTTATTTGGGAGAGGTAGAACCGGCCCGAGTTTTTCTTAAGAGGAGGAGGGATGTAATAAATGGTGTCAGGCTGAGCCACTGGTTTGCCGTGATTAACATCCAGTAAAAAACTAAAGTCGGTGCCGAAAGAAGTCTGCGCGACTCCGTGACAGCCCTTGCAGCCGCCCATGTTGTAAGTCTTACCCTGGGAAAGGATGTTGTCGCCGTTTCCCTTCCCGGTGGGAAAAGGGATTGGTTTGGGCGAAAAGCCCGGGCCGAAAAAGTTGCCCAGGAAGGTGTCGGATTCGATGACGAAGTTCGCCATAAAATGGTTCGGGCCCGCGGTTGCAGTTGGAGACGGCGCA
>DATILK010000317.1:0-5148 GCA_035476555.1 Chthoniobacterales bacterium
ACGAATCGATCGCGAAACATCCGCGCGTTTTCGATCGGCTTTTCGTAAGCATGGTGAAGGCCGGTGAACACGGCGGCTTGCTCGCGGAAATTCTTGACCGTCTCGCGGGCTTCCTCGAAGCGAGCGCGCGGTTGCGTAAGAAGATCAAGTCGGCGATGACCTACCCGGTAATCGTCATTTGCATCGCGATGGCGATTACAACCTTCCTGATCGTGAAGGTGGTGCCGATCTTTGGCGAAATCTTCCAGGACTTCGGCTCGAAGCTTCCCGCGCCGACGCAGTTCCTCATCGACGTCAGCGATTTCATGCGCGGTGAATGGTATTTCCTGCTGGGCGGAGCCGGCGCTATTTTCTTCAGCATCCGAACCTTCCTCCGCTCGACGCGCGGCAAACAGCTCTGGGATCGTTGGAAGCTCAAGCTGCCAGTGTTCGGCCCGCTGGTTCACAAGATTTGCATGTCCCGCTTCGCCCGCACGTTCGCGCAGCTCATCCGGAGCGGCGTTCCGATCCTCGAAGTGCTCGACATTGTCGGCGGCGCCTCGGGTAATCACGTGGTCGAGACGAGCATTAGAGGCGTGAGCTCCGACGTGGAGAAGGGCGACAATCTTTCGGTCGCGCTTTCCAAGAAAACGATTTTCCCGCCGATGATGCTGCGAATGGTCGCGGCCGGCGAAGCGACCGGCAAGATCGACACGATGTTGGAAAAGATGGCCGACTTCTGGGACGAAGAAATCGAAGCCATGCTCGACGCATTGACCTCGTTGATCGAGCCGATGCTGATCGTTTTTCTCGGGGTGATCGTGGGCGGCAGCGTGATCGCGATGTTCCTGCCGATCTTCAAACTCAACGAAGTAGTTTCGCAGGCCAAGAGTTAGATTTCGCAGAGCAAGCTAAGGAGAAGCCTCGCTCATGTGTGGGAGGAGTGGGATCGAAAGGTCCCACTCCTTTCGCGTTTTCGGGTCCGATCGATTACGGCGAGGAAAGAGCGGTGACAGTTTCCACCTTCGCGTACATCTCGCGGTAGATTCTTTCAATCGCAGCGGTGGGGTCCTCGAGCATCATGTTTTCCTTGATCACGCTGGCATAGATCGCGAACGAAAACGGCGAAACCGTGCGCAACTCCAGCAGCTTCCAATCGAACGCCTGGACCTCGTCGAGAAATCGATAGGCGGCCTCTGCGTCGAGAAACGTGTGCGTCGCCTGCCGGTATGCTTCGATCAGAAGCGGATGATCGGGTTCATGCCGTTCCAGGACACGAAACAAAACCTCGGCACTCCAGCTTAATTGTTTCTGTTTTCGTTTCTTGCCCGGCAGATTGCGCGGCACCATCAAACCGGTTTGGGCTACGCCTCGGAACTGCCACTTCACCAATTCGGATCCTCGGAGCGCTGCGGCAAGATCGCGCTCTGCATTGGTATGCGTGAAGCACTGTTGCAAATCGGCGAGCGGCAGTTCCTGAAAACGCTGCAACGTGAGGAGGAACCCGTAGTCGTCGATCGTGACCAGGGCGTTGCCGCCAATTCGTTCCTTTACGCGCAAAGCCACGATCCGCGACAAGGCGTCGTTCGCGCTTCGTCCGATAAGTGAATGAAAAAAGTAATGCGAATGCCGGCCTTCACGATAGAGCTCGATCAACATTTTCCGGCCAACCGGGATGTCGGAAAGACTCAACTGCGCGCGAAACAATTCGACGATCGCCTGCGCGTTTGCGGTTGAGATTTCGTAGTGCTCGACCAGCCAATCGGCGATCGCAGCGTCGTCGGAACTGCTTCGAACTTGTGCGTCCAGTTCGGTGCGCAATTGTCGGACGGCTCGGGCGAGACCGGAACTGAGCGGCATCTTTGCCGCATTCCAACGCGGCACCGTCGGCAACTCGCCGTCGGCGCGCTCGACATCAGCTTCCTGCACGCCGGTATCGATCAAACGCACGATCCTCCCGCCGAGCACGAACAGATCGCCGATGCGCAATTGCTTCACGAAATTTTCCTCGACCGATCCGAGGCGCCGTCGTCGTAAGAGCACGTCGATGAATCCCTCGGAATGGATCGTGCCGATATTGACGAGGAATTCACGCGCGATCCTCGAATGCGCCAGGCTAATGACGCCATCTTCGACGCGGATTTTTCCGAATACGCCCGCGTACTCGCGTTCGAGCGCGGCGCCGCCACCTTCGAGATATTCCAGGATGCGATCGAATTCTGTGCGAGTCAGGTCGCGAAAGGGATAGGCACGTCGAACCAACGCGAAAACTTCGTCGCTTTTTATCGGCGCCACCGCCGCAATCCCGACCACATGCTGGGCGACGACATCGTACGGTTTTTCCTGGATCTTGATCGGATCGAGGGCGCGTTCACGGACCAGCTTCGCCGTCACCGTCGCTTCCACGAGGTCATTGATGTTCGTCGCGACGAGCACGCCGTGACTGTTGCGATCGAGCGAATGGCCGGACCGTCCGATCCGCTGGATCGCGCGAGACACGCCCTTCGGCGTCGCCACCATGACCACCAGATCGACCGCGCCGATATCGATCCCCATCTCCAGGCTCGTCGAGCATACGACTGCGCGCAGCTCGCCGTTCTTCAAACGGTCTTCGACCTCAAGCCGCACGCTGCGATCGAGTGAGGCATGATGAATTTCGATCTGCGATGCGAGATCGGGCAGCAGTTCCTTCAAGCGCAATCCCACCTGCTCCGCGGCGGATCGGACATTGGTGAAGACGAGGACCGATTGCCGGCGACGAATCAAATCCGCCAGTTCCGCGTAGAGTCTCGCGCCGGTGTATCCGGCGGGCGGATACGGTTTGTGCCGGATTGGCGAGAACACCTCGACGAGCGATTCCTTTTCCGTCTGCGCTTCCGCGATTCGGCATTCGCGACCTTCGCCGACGAGGAAGCGCGCCAGCACGTCGAGCGGCGCCGCCGTTGCCGACAATCCAACGCGGCACAGCGGCGTCGCGCTTGGATTTGTCAGCGAACGCAAACGCTCCAGCCGTTCGAGCGACAACGTCAGATCCGCGCCGCGCTTGTTTCCCGCGAATGAGTGCAGCTCGTCGACCACAACGAACTCGCAGGTGTCGAGATGCCGCGCATACGTTTCCTGGGCCAGCATCACGGCGAGACTTTCCGGCGTGGTGATGAGAATGTGCGCGCCGCGTTCGCGAAATTTCACGCGCTCGGCCGATGGCGTGTCGCCGGTCCGCAAAGCGATCCGCAGTTTTTTCTCCAGACCCATTCCTGCGATCGGAGCACGGATATTTTTGCCGATATCGTAAGCCAGCGCGCGCAACGGCGAGACGTAAATGCATTGCACCTTGGTAGGGACATTGCGCTGCGATGTCCGCGCCTGGCCCGCATCGAGCCCTCGCACGAGCGCATCGAAGATTCCGAGGAACGCCGCCAGCGTCTTGCCGCTTCCGGTCGGCGAGGTAAGCAGGATCGATTCGCGATCGAGAATCGCCGGCACGCAGAGTCTTTGCGCGTGCGTGAAATTCGGATAAGCGCCGCGAAACCAACTCGCCAGTTGCGGATGCAACCGCACGAGCAGATCGTCAGCGGACGTGGAGGTTTTGTGGCCCACCCAATATCTTTGACTCGCTTCTGCGCGCCGTCACCTCGCCGCGTTTCGGGCCCGATGAAAGTTCGTCTCGTCCTGCCGATCTTGTTCCTCGTCGCCCCGCTTGCTTTCGCCGGCCGTTTCGATTTTCCCAAGGAAAATCCGCTGGTCTCGATTCAAATGCCGGAGCAGTGGCAAACCGCCCTCGACGGAGACAGCGTGACGGCGCATCCGGCAAACAACCCGAAAGTCATGATCTCCGTCTTTCCAGTGTCGGGTGCGAGCAATCTCAAGGACGCTTTCGCCATTGCGACGAAACAGGTCAGCGCAACCTATGGCGACGTTAAGATCGGGAAACTCGCGGAACAACAACAAGCCGGGATCACTTTTTACGGCGGGCAGGGCGAAGGGGAAAAAGATGGGTTCGAGCTGATCCTTGCCGTGGCCGCATTGAGTCCCGACGGCAAACATTTTTTCGGCCTCGCCTGGACGCGCGACGAAGCTTCCGGCGACGGTTACATCAAAGACATCGATCGGGCGCTCGCCTCGATTCAGCCATTCAAAGAAATGCCCAAACCGGCGAAGTAGATCTTGCCGCTTTGCACGGCAGACTGATTCTACCGCACGGCTGGACGATTTTTCGGTGCGGCTGGCTCATTCTGCCGCACGGCTGACGCATTTAACCGTGCGGCTGATGGCTTCAACCGCACGACAGAAGGAAGCTACCGCACGGCAGAATCGTTCAACCGCACCGGTAAACTGCCCAACCGTGCCCGTGCAGCCCCGAAAACCGCGGTTTTCAGCGCAAACCGCACGGAAAAGGCCGCGCGAGGCCCCGTAAGCGCATTCCGTCACGTAAATCCCCGCCTCGACCTCTGCGAACTCCAGATCGACCGCACCGGCCCGGCACAGCCTTCGGCCCGCTCGCCTTCGACACCACCCCCGGCTACGTCGACACCGAGCCCTTCCCGGCCGCTCCCACCAAATGGACCTACCGCGCCATCTACCGCGTCAGCGACCAGCGCGTCGGCCAGTGGAGTAAGTCGGTGAGTTCCACGGTAGGCGGATGATTGATGGACTCCAATGCTACGTGAACCGTCGTTCGTATTCGCGCGAAATCCGCGTAAGTACGGCCGAGTACTCCATCTCAGTATTATCGAGATCCACCCACTCGAAAGGAAACGGCCGCAGGTTGGTTGCCCGGAATCGCAGAATTTGAAACTCGTCGAACGCGGAACGCGCTTTTTCATTTAGGCGCTGCTCTGCTTGGGCCGCTTCTTGAATCGGGTGCTTGTAACGTTTGCCGTCAGTCGGCCATTTCTTACGGCCCTCGAAGGAAACGTATTGATCGGCGAAGTTTACACCCACGAACGTAACGCAGATCGGATTGCCGCCGCCTCGCTTGAATTGAGTCACTTGATTAATCAGGTCGGTAATGACCCGATCGATTTGTTTGATCATTGCCTTCGCGAGAATTTTTGTTTCTTCACCAATCTCAATGGTCGCAACTGGCCCACGCGCGACAAGCATCCCTTTCTCGATGAGTGCGACAGCCGCTGGCACCAGCTCTCCGAACGTTCCGTCGCCACGCCGTCC
>DATILK010000318.1:0-9069 GCA_035476555.1 Chthoniobacterales bacterium
AATCCCAATGAGAATGGAGCCAGGACCAACCCGACAAAGATGATTCGGAGCGGAGAAGAAGCCACGCCGCGTGTTTAGCAGCCTCTATGCCGGTGCGATGGACGCAGTCCTGGGGCACAGATTCCGCTACCCATTCCTTTGATCCGCATGAAGCGCGCTCTCCTCATCACTTTCACCGCGCTCATTGCCACGAGCGCCGTGCTTTTTCTTGAGTTCTACGAGCCCTTTGCCTACGTCCGCGTCCGCAATCTTTACCAGGATGCTGTCACCCGGGCCGGAAACAAGGCGACGCGGGATCCGAACCTCATCTTCCTGGCAATCGATTCGGATTCGACAAGCCTCGAGCAGGGAGAAGACCTGGAACAACTGTATGGGCTCGAGGACGCGGATCTTGTTGAAGCCCGTGGCCTCCGATTAATGAGCCAACGATGGCCGTGGCCGCGCGAGATTTATGGCCTCATTCTCCAGCGTCTGGTCGATGCCGGGGCAAGGGTCGTCGTTTTTGATCTGACGTTTCCGACCGGCACCGATGGCGACAAGCCCTTTCGCCTCGCACTTGAACATTACCGAGACCGCGTCGTGATCGGGAGTAATTTCCTTTCGGCGCCCTCCCGAGAATCTTCCACCAGTGGGATCATCTATACGCGGCCGGCAGATACTCTCGTTCCACAGACCGACGCGCCCGACGACCGAGTCGCGTTCACGAACTTCTGGCCCGACGACGATGAAGTCGTTAGGCGAGCGCGATACTCCATGACGTTTGAGGAGGCGGATGGAAAGATGCGCCGGCCGGAGTCGGAACGCTCTCCTTCTCTCAGCGCCGCCGCCTTACTCAAGGCCGGTCTTCCAAATGCGGTCCCGTCTGATTCCAATCCTCGACTGCTCCGTTTTGCCGCGCCACCGCGTGAAGGTTTCGCGCCGCGATCGATCTTCGAAATTTTTGTCCCCGATTACTGGAAGCATAACTACCAATCGGGCGAATTCTTTCGCGGCAAAATTGTCGTCGTTGGGGCTGAAGGAAACTGGCAGCACGACGAACATCCCACACCGCTGGGGGTCATGCCGGGGCCGGAGATTCACCTAAACGCGATCAACGCTGCTCTGCACGGAGCCTTCATCCGCGAGTTGTCGCCGGGAGCCCTGCTCGTCCTGACCCTTTTTGCTGGGGCGCTCGCTGTGGCCTTGTCGCTTTGCGCCCGATCCCCGTGGCTTCGCATGGTCACGCTCGTTGCCATTGACGCTCTCGGTTTATGGTTGGCGCTGCTCGCCTTCAATCGCGCCTCCCTTCTGATTCCCATGGTGGCGCCCCTCAGCCAGCTAAATTTCACCGTTCTTCTCGGACTGATTTCCGATTTAACGTGGGAACGCATCGAGAAAAATCGCGTCCGCCGCACCCTCGAAAAATATGTTTCGAAGAACGTCGTTCGCCAGCTTCTCGACCAGCCTAAATTTTATGCTCAGTCGTTAGGCGGCGTGCTCAAGCCTGCGACCATCCTGTTCTCCGATATTCGCGGCTATTCATTCGTGACCGCGAGAAGCGACCCGCAGGCTCTCGTCGCTCAGTTGAATGAATATCTCACCGCGATGGTGGAATGCGTCTTCCGCTTCGGCGGCACGCTCGACAAATTTATTGGCGACGCCGTCATGGCGGTTTGGGGAAACACGCGCAGCGAAGGCGTGCGCGCGGACGCAATCAATGCAGTCCGTTGTGCTCTGGCGATGCGCGATGAGCTGCTGCGTCTGAACAAAAGTTGGGCGGTGCGCGGTCTGCCGGAATTGCGAATCGGAGTCGCCCTGAATCACGGCGAAGTCGTGGTGGGCAATATCGGTTCGCCGCAGCGAATGGAATTCACGGTTATCGGCGACGCGGTTAACGTCAGTTGGAAACTCCAGGAACTCACCAAGGATTTGGAGAGCGACCTCATCGTCGGCGAAAATGTCATGGCACTCGTGATCGAGGAGTTCGATCTGCGCCCGATCGGGAAGGCGACAATTAGGAGCCTGCCTCACGCACTCGAGATTTTCGAGGTTCGCGGACTCCTTGACCCGCAGGTCACCAGTCTCCGCGCAGCCAATCTCACCTAACTTTTCACTGCAACGGTTTGCCGTAAACCTGCCAGACTATCACGCGGCCGCCCACGAAATCGGTGTCGTGCTGGTAGAGAAAACAACGATCGCGCTCCGACCATTCCAGCGTGCGTGGCGCGTCGTGATGATTCGGATCGTAAACGGCGTAGCGATCGCTACGACTCGCCGACCCGTCGTTCGGCTTCCGTGCATAAACCAGCACACCATGATTGATGTTCAGGCTTCGCGGAAAATTTGTCAGGTAAGCAACGAAGAACCCGCCCGGATCACGGAGCCGGCGTTCCAGTTCCTCATGCGTCCGCGCTTGTTGCGCTGAGCCGTGCGGCCAAAGAATCCGCCAATTACCCGGCCGAAAGTAGGTCGGCCATCCGAGCCCAATATTTTTCTGGAGAATTTCCGGATGCGCCTCGCTCAACGCGCGGAAGTTGGCGTATCCCGGAATTACGATTCGATCCGCTTCCGCGAAGGGCGCACTCCACGGCGGAACTCGGGTGATCTTTCGAATCCGATCCGCCAGTTCCTTGTCACCAAGCGGCGCCTGGGCGGGATCGAACCGGACGAACTTCCGGAATTGCATCACGGTCCGGCTCATCACGAAACAATGTTGCGTGAAGAGCTTCGGCTTTTCGCCGGGCGTTCGCGGACGCGGCGACGCGTGACCATCGTGATATTCGAGCGCCGTTTCGTTATCGAACGAAAACGTGTCCCGGGTGAAAGCGAAAGACCGGTCGGCCTTTACGCTCACCACGCCGATCCACCAACAAAAGGCAATCGGAAGCCCTCTAAGAATTCCCTGCGCGATCATGCGCCCCTTAATTACGAAAATTATTGCTAAATGATTATCGTGAGCCGCGCTTCGAAAGGATGCCGGAATCGCGGCCGAACCTACCCGCACCCGAGGCGCCAGATGCGATAAGCCTATAAGCCGGGGAAGTGCGATCGCGATAGGAACATGGGGCGCAAACGCGCGGCCTCTGGCAACCGAGGTATTCCCATGCGCAAAAAACTTACTTCAGAATCCGGCGTGCTCCTGGCGCGCCTTCTCGTATCCGTCGTGCTTGGCACGGCGGCTCTTTCACTGGCGTTCTTGAGCTTTGCCGCTTCGTCCTCATCCGACTCGACGGCTGTTACCGAGGCCACCGCGGTTGCGCCGACGTTCGGTCATCCGGTGATCAGCGGCATCGGAGGAAACGGATTCGAGCAAGGGATGCGCGTTGATCCTTCGAACCCGACCCGCATCTATACGAGTGCGCCCGGATCGCTCAGTTCGAACACGAGCTGGATCTGGCGTTCGCTCGATGGCGGAAAAACTTTCAAATGGATTCCGGGCTCGACGCCGTTGACCGGCAAGGCCGTCGTTTGCGCAGGCGGTGGCGATACGGAACTCGGCGTGGACAGCGCCGGTCACGTTTATTTTGCCGATCTCACTCTCGCTAATTTCAGCACTGCGCGCTCGGATAATCAGGGCGCGACTTTTACCTGCAGCAATACAGGTGTTCCTGATGCGGTCGTGGACCGGCAGTGGTACGCATTCGACGGCGATCCGACGAATGGCGGCGCGATCTACCTCACCAACGACGAAGTCGCGCAGTCCCCCGCGGTATGTGGATCATCGGTGACAAGTTTCGGCGCGAACGTTCTGGTGATGTATCGATCGCCGGTTTCCGGTGCGAGCGCTGCGGCCGGAGTCCAGTTCGGCGCGGCGAACAAGGTCAGCTCGGCGACGGGATGCAACGAAGGAATCATGGGCAATAATGAAGTGAGCCCGTTGGCAACGACTCTGGGTCAACCGATCGCGGTCAATCAGTACGCCACCTTGCCCGCGCCGGTGAAACACATCTTCGTCGTGCATGACGATGCAAACTTCAGCAAAATTTTTATGGGCCGTTGTTTCCCGGTCGCGTTCGGCTTGCCGGTCGCAAACGTGAGCGATCCGAGCGGCCTCAATTGCACCGACATTCTTGTCGCAGACCTCGGCTCGAATCATACCGGCGGAAATTTTCCGACGATGGCGATCGATAAGGCGGGCAATCTGTACGCGGTTTGGGAACAGGCGCCCGTCGATGGCAGTGGAAATGTCACGGGCGACACGATCTTGAAATATGCCTTTTCGACCGACCAGGGAAATACCTGGTCGGCGCCGAAGACGATTCCGGTCGGTTCTTTGCGCAACAATGTTTATGCATGGATCGCGGCGGGTGATGACGGGCGCATCGGCATCGCCTGGTACGGCACGACGGGCGCGCCGACTTACCCCTCCACCGGTCCGGACGCTTGTCCGAAAACGTGCGATTGGAGTTTGTTCTACACCGTTGCGACGAATGCGCATTCCGCTTCGCCGAGCTTCAGCGCGCCGATCCAGGCCAGCGAACATTTCATCCATCGCGGCAGCATGTTCACGACCGGTATTGGCGGGCAGGCCGGCGATCGCACGCTCGGCGATTTCCTTCAGTTGCGGATCGGCGCGCAAGGCGAGGCCGAGATCAGTTACGGCGATTCGAACAACATCGATGAGGGCACGAGTCCGCACGCGATGTTCGTTCGGCAAAATAGCGGCGATGGATTATTGGCAGCCACCTCGCCCGTGAACGTGTCCGGCATCGCGCCGTTCAACACCGTTTCCGATCCACCCAGCGACGGTCGTTATGAAACCAACGGCACGGTCAGCGATAACATGCCGCAGCTGGACATCATCGGTTCGAGCATGCGCCAGGTAACAACCGCGCCCTGCAGTGCCGGCGCGCCCTGCTACGAAGTGACGATGCAGATCAATAATCTCAGTCTCGCGCCCACGACGGCGCAGGATCCGGACACGGACTTGGTTTGGCTAACCCAGTGGCTGGTTCCATCGAGCTCCGACCCGAACGGCGGCAAGAATTTCTTCGTCTATGCCGAGTCGAATAACGGCGCCGCCTTGCAATGCTTCGCCGGAGAGAACGCCATCACTGCAATCGGCGGCGGCGTCACTCTTACTTATCCCGGCGCGACCGCGCTGCCGGCAGCGAATTGTGTCTCGACTCTCGGCGCAAACGGCCAGATCAAAATTTATGTTCCGCTCACGGCTGTCGCCGAAGCGAACCCGATCGACAACAAACTGCACGAAGTCACCGCGAGCACGATGACGCTCCAGGGTCCGGCGAATTCAGTGCCGTCCGTCGGCGGCATCGGCGGTTCATTCTTTAACCTCATCGACGTAGCGCAAAGTTATGTGTTTGATCCGAGCCTCCCGACGACTCCGCCCAATATCCAATTGGTCAATATTTCCGGCCGCGCCCTCGTGCAAACCGGCGACAAGATCGCCGATGGCGGCTTCATCGTTCGCGGGACGCCGGGCAAACGCGTGTTGCTGCGCGGGATCGGACCGTCGCTGGGCGTGCCCGGCGCGTTACAAGATCCGATGATCGAGTTGCATGATGGAACCGGCGGCACCGTCGCGGTGAACGACAATTGGAAGGCGACGCAGCAGACGGAAATTCAACAGACCGGTCTTCCGCCGAGTGACGATCGCGAATCGGCGATTGTGGCGACGCTCGCGGCCGGCAATTACACCGTCGTCCTGCGCGGCTCGAACAACAGCACCGGCATCGGCGTGGTGGAAGTCTACGACCTCGATCCGCCGAGTGGCAGCGAGCTGGTGAATGAATCAGTGCGCGCCGATGTGCAGACGAACGACAACGTGTTGATCGACGGCACCATCATCGCCGGCGTCACTCAGAAACGAGTGATGTTCCGCGCTCTCGGCCCATCGCTCAGCGTCGGCGGCACGCCCATCGCCGGACGATTGATGGATCCGGTCATGGAATTGCACGACACGAACGGCAATCTGCTCGCGAGTAACGACAACTGGAAGACAAACGCGAACGCCGCCGAGATTCAGGCGAGCACGTTGGCGCCGCCGGACGATCGTGAATCCGCGATCCTCCTTCCACTCGGTCCTGGAAATTACACCACGATCGTGCGCGGCGCGGGCGGAACGACCGGCATCGCCATCAACGAAATCTTCCGGCTCGATAATTGAGCGCGCTTATTTGAGCGGCCGCGCGACGAGAATGCCGGAATCGGTACTGAAGCGGTAGAGATAAGTCGAGAGCGTCGAGTCGATCACGACTTTCCCGTAGTTCCGCGGTGCGGAGGCGTGCATGAAGTGCAGCGACCCGTCCGGTTGCCGTAGCGCCAGTCCGACGTGCGACGTCGAATACAAATGGCGGCCGTCCCGCGAAATAATTCCGATCACGTCGCCGCTCCGCAATTTTCCTTCGATCGATGCCACGCGGCTTTTCGGAATCTGATAAAGCGGCCGGCTCGAGACCCGCGCTTCCATTTGTCCAAGCGGTCCGAGCAACGACCGGTTCGCCGCCAGGTAACGATAATGCCGCCAGCCCACCGTCATTTCGCGCGCAGAATGCGGCACGCTCGTGCCGCCCAGGCTGCGCGTAAGGTCTTCGACCAATCCGCGCCGATCGTTATCCGCGAGCCAATCCTCGAGATAATGGAGTCGCGATAAATATTCGCCGGTGCAATTCCCGCCGCGATACCTATCGAGCTCGATGTAATGCAGCAGCCGTTCCGGCGTCCAATTCTCCGGCGGCTCCGCCATCATCCGCGACATGCCGAGCGAGGTTTCGAAGAACGTCCAGCAATCGAGCCCGAGATAATTCACCGAGGGCGCTTCGATCCGGTTATCGATTTCCAGCGTGTAATTTTTGTAGCGCGTTCCGACTAGCTCCTTGCCGATGGTCACCGTCCGTTCGCCGAGCGGCAGCGCCGCCCAATTCTCCGCCTTCGCCTTGGCGACGATCCGGTCGAACTTATCGCGTCCCTTGAACACAGTTGAAAACGGCAGCTGCGATTCCGCGTTCGCGCAAACGAGCGCGACAAAAAGGAGTGAGAGAACCAGAACGCTCTTTCGCATGCGCGCGAATATAAGATGCGCGGGGATTCGCGCTCCGTATTTTTTCCGAAGTGCAGGATTTGTTTCAGACTGCGGAAGAGGAGAACGAGGAACGCGTCAGCGCTTCGGCTCCCCTCGCCGCCCGGATGCGGCCGCGCACCCTCGATGAATTCGTCGGCCAGGAACACATTCTCGCGCCCGGAAAATTATTGCGGCGCGCGATCGAGGCCGATCGCCTCCCGTCTGTGATCCTCTCCGGCCCGCCCGGCACCGGGAAAACCACGCTCGCTCACGTCATTGCCGACATGACCCACGCGAAGTTCGAACGGCTCAGCGGCGTGGAGAGCAACGTCGCCGAAATGCGGAAAGTTGTCGCCGCGGCGCAGAACCGCCTCCGCAGCGCCGGGCGAAAAACGATCTTGTTCGTCGACGAAATCCATCACTTCAACAAAGCGCAGCAGGACATCCTCCTGCCCGATGTCGAGAGCGGAAATCTGCGATTGATCGGCGCGACCACCTACAACCCGTTTTTCTACGTGAACAGCGCGCTCGTCTCGCGCTCCCAGGTTTTCCAGCTCGAACCGCTCAAGGTCCAGCAGCTCGAAGAACTGATCGACCGCGCGCTCGCCGACAAAGAACGCGGCCTCGGCAACTACAACGTCCAGATGGATCCGGACGCCCGCACGCATCTCGCCAAGCTCGCCGACGGCGACGCCCGCAAATGTCTGAATGCTCTGGAAGTCGGCGTCCTAACAACGCCTCCCGACAAAAAGCATGTCATCCATTTCACTCTCGCCGTCGCCGAAGACTCGATTCAGCAGAAAGCCATCGTCTACGACAAGAAAGGCGACGCGCACTACGACACCATCAGCGCCTTCATCAAAAGCATGCGCGCCTCCGACGAGAAAAGCGCCATCTACTGGCTAGCAAAAATGCTTCACGCCGGCGAAGACTTTCGTTTCATCGCGCGCCGCATCGTTATCTTCGCTAGCGAAGACGTTGGCCTCGCCGACCCCGAAGCGCTCCCGCTCGCCATCGCCACCCAGCAAGCCGTCGAATTCGTCGGCCTCCCCGAAGCGCGCATCCCCCTCGCCCACGCCACCGCCTACATGTGCCGCGCCCAAAAAAGCCGCGAAGCCGTGGAAGCCCTCGTCGTCGCCGCCGAAGAAATCGAAAACGAGCGCACCGAACGCGTGCCCGAGCATCTCAAGAACAAACACTTTCCGGTGAATCCGGAGGAATAACTTCCGCGCCGTCTTTCCAGAGCCAATGCGCGATGACCGCGAAACAAGAGAGACCGACAAAGGCATAGGCTATGGCTAGCGCGTCTGAGTAGACGGCTCGCAGAGAACTGGCCAACGATTGCGGATGGATTCCGTAGAGTGCAACCAAGTTCAATGTCTGGACTAAGAGAAGCACCTGGATCGCGACCTTCACCCGCAATGGCCCAGAGCCTGCCGCAAACAAGACCAGAAAGAGGGTGCCGAGAAACAAATGGTTCTCGTGCGCGGAAGTCATGAGAAAAGGAACAACGAGCGAAGCGAAAGTGAAGAGAGTCAGGAAAGATTCGCGACCTGCGGACCGGTCTTCGCGGTCCACGTGATACGCGTGCGCGCCGATCAGCAACACCACCAGAGTAGCCGCCAAATACTTTGCCGGAATGTAAGGCAAGAGGTGGACCTGATCGCTCACTCTGACGATCTGCTGCCCTGGATGTTTCAGAAGATAGGCCACGGGGGTCCAGATATTCGGCATCAATGCCGTCAACGCCGGCATGACATTGGCGACGTTCAGGTATGACAACGGCAGAATGGCAGCGTGGACGAAACGCGGTCGCCGCAACGTATGAATAAGAAACCATTCGTAATACGCGAAGAACAACACCGGACCGGCAAGCATGGCGAAGGGCCGGAGATCTTTTGTCCTGAGCCATCGGAAACAGCAGTAAAAAAAGGCGGCAAGGATAAGGATTTGCGCCTGGGGTTTCATTAGGAACGCGCAACCCAAAGGAAGACTGGCCAGGAAATAATTCCAGGTTGTTTTGCGGCGTCCCAACCAAACGGCGAAGAGAACGAAAAATGAGAATTGGA
>DATILK010000319.1:0-2352 GCA_035476555.1 Chthoniobacterales bacterium
GTACCTTCAACGCGACGAAAGTTTCCGTTTTCGACTCGGCGTTGACGTTTTTTTCGCTGCGATAACCAGGAACCGATTCGCCGTTGATCGCGCCTTCGGAATACTGACCGCGAACTACGTTGCGAGAAATCTCCTCCACGCTCATCCGGCGAAGCGAGCGCACGATCTTGACCTTCTCGTCGCGAATGCTTTCCGCGCCGAGATCGGTCGGCGGCTCCATCGCCACCAGGCAGAGAAGCTGGAGCAAATGGTTTTGCACCATGTCGCGAAGCGCGCCCGAGGTTTCGTAATAACCGGCGCGCCCCTCCACGCCAAGCGTCTCCGCCGCCGTGATCTGGATGTGATCGACGTAACGCCCATTCCAGATCGGCTCGAAAATCGCGTTCGCGAAACGCAGCACCAAAATGTTTTGCGCCGTCTCTTTACCGAGAAAATGATCGATCCGATAAGTCTGATTTTCGTGAAACGCGGTCCGGATCACTTTGTTCAACTCGATGGCCGTCGCGAGATCGGTGCCAAACGGTTTCTCCACGATCACGCGCGCCCAACCGCCCTCGCTCGGTTGGTTCAACCCGGCGTCCTTCAGGTTTTTCAGGATCGGCTCGAACTGGTCTGGCGCGACCGCGAGATAAAAAAGCCGGTTGCCGCCAGTGCCGCGTTCCTTGTCGATCTTCTTCAGTCGTTCCGCGAGGGTCTTGTACCCGTTCGCGTCGTGGAACTCGCTCTGATGATAATAGAGCGCTTGGGCGAACCCGTCCCAGATTTCATCGCGCACCTGCTGTCGCGAAAATTTCTTGGTCGATTCCTCCTGCTCTTTTCGAAAATCGTCATCCGTCTTCGGCCGCCGCGCGAACCCGACTATGGCGACCGCCGGCGGTAGTTCTCCATCCGCGGCGAGATTGTAGAGCGCGGGAATCAATTTCCGCATCGTCAAATCGCCGGTCGCTCCAAAGATCACGATCGTGCACGCCTGCGGGACCGTGCGCGTCCCGAGTCCTTCCCGCAGCGGATTGGTTTTTGTCTCTTCCGTGGTGCTCATCGCGTAAACGAGATTTAGGCAGATTAGCAGCGATTACGTAAGCGGAAAATCAATCGGCATGCCAGGACCCGGAAGCGGCGTCGCACGGGCTTGTTAGAAACGCACGTCGTTCTTGCCGCGCAATTCGCCAACAACCGGCGTGCCCGTTTCGGAAAATTATTCGGAAAAATCTGTTGAACGAATTCAGCCGCCGGCGGGGAGCGCTGTCTAATTCGGTGAAGTAAAAAAGGAGTAACAAATATGAATCACCTCGCTCTCTCACTTCCCGAAGCCCCATGGGTTTTGTGGTTGGGCGGTTTGGGAATCGTAGTGTTGTTGATCTGCCTGCCGCGTTTGCTCGGGATTGTCTACATCCCGCATACGCAGGTCGGCATCATCGAGAAAATCTGGAGCAGCCGCGGCTCGCTGCGCGAAGGTCAGATCATCGCGCGCAACGGCGAGGCCGGCTACCAGGCCAGGTTCCTGCGTGGCGGTATTCACTTCGGATTGTATCCGTGGCAATACCGCATTCATAAGGAACCGCTCGTCGTCGTCGCCGAAGGCAAGATGGCTTACGTCTATGCGCGCGACGGCGTGCCGCTCGAGCCGGTGCAAACCCTCGGACGCACCGTCGACTCGAATCACTTCCAGGATGCGATGCGCTTCCTCGAAGCGCAGGGACAACGCGGCCGGCAGCGCGGAATTCTGCGCGAAGGCGTTTACGCCATTAACCTGGCGCTGTTCGTAGTCATCACCGAAGAACGCGTCTTCTCCGGACCGGTGCGCGAATCGGCGGACCGTTATGAATCGTGGAAAGCGCAGCTCGCTTCGTTGCGCGCGTTTGATCCGGTCGTCATCGGCTCCGGGCAAACTCGATTCACCGCGCATCTCGCCGACACGAGCGCGAGTGAAGCCGGTTCGCCGCCATCACTGGCCGCGGCCTCGCCCGATTTCAATCCGAACATCGACACGATCGGCGTCGTGAGCATCCAGGACGGCCCGACCATTGGCTCCGGTGAAATTATTGCGCCGGAAGTGAAGGCGACCGCGGGCAAGGACCACAATTACTTCCAGGATCCGGAAGCGTTTCTCGCCCTCGGAGGAAAGCGTGGCAAACAATTGCAGGTGCTGACTGACGGCACCTTCTTCATCAACCGCTGGTTCGGCACGGTCGAGATCAAAGCGAAGACGCTGATCCCGATCGGCTACGTCGGCGTGGTCGTTTCCTATCACGGCGCCGCCGGTTCCGACACCACCGGCGAATCGTTCCGTTACGGCGAACAAGTCGAAGCCGGCCAGCGCGGTGTCTGGCGTTCCGCGCTCACGCCCGGCAA
>DATILK010000320.1:0-3345 GCA_035476555.1 Chthoniobacterales bacterium
CCGCGGAACGATCAGCGGTTTGTTGGCGAAGAGGCGGAGCGTTATTGGATGCGAGGTGTAAAGCCCGGCGGCGTCGACCTTTACGTCGGTGGAACTGAGCATGCGGTGCTCCATCTGCTTTACGCGCGGTTCTGGCACAAGGTGCTCTTCGATCTTGGTCACGTTTCGAAATCGGAACCGTTCCAGCGGCTGGTGAATCAGGGGATCATTCTCGGCGAAGACAATCAGAAAATGTCGAAGTCGCGCGGCAACATCGTCAACCCGGATGATGTGATCGAGCAATACGGGGCGGACGCGTTTCGTTGCTACGAAATGTTCATGGGCCCGCTCGAGCAAATGAAACCGTGGAGCATGAAAGGCGTGGAAGGCGTGTCGCGCTTTCTCGCGCGCGTCTGGCGCCTGATGATGACGGAGAATCAGGCCGGCGAATGGGAATTGTCGACGGCGCTGCAGGACATCGAACCGACCAAGGCGCAGCAGAAGATCACGCATGCCACCATCAAGAAAGTGACCGACGACATCGAAGCGCTCGCCTTCAACACGGCCATTTCTCAGATGATGATTTTCGTGAACGCGTTCACGAACGCAGAAGCAATCCCGATTTCTGCGATGCGCACTTTCCTCGTGTTGCTGAACCCATTCGCGCCGCACATCACCTCGGAACTTTGGAACCAGCTAAAGAGTCCCGGCGATATCACGCAGCAAAGCTGGCCGCGGCACGAAGAAGCGTTTCTCGTCGAAGACGAAATCGAAATCGTCCTTCAAGTGAACGGCAGGGTGCGCGATCGGATCAAGGTCCCGCTCGAGGCGAACGACGAACAATTGGAAGCCCTGGCGCGCGCCAACGAAAAAGTGCGGAACGCCATCGGCAGCCAGACGATCCGCAAGGCCGTCGTCGTGCCCAAAAAACTTGTCAACATCGTCGCGGCCTAACTACCCTGCGGGATGCTCAAGGAATTCAAGGAATTCGCGATCAAAGGAAACGCTTTTGATCTCGCCGTCGGCGTGATCATTGGCGCCGCGTTCGGCGGGATCGTCAGTTCTCTCGTCAAAGACATCATCATGCCGCCGATTAGCGCCCTCACTGGCGGGCTCGATTTCTCGAACAAATTCATCGTGCTCAAAGCCGGAAAAGATGGAGCCGATTCCTTCACCAACATTGCTGATGCGGTCAAAGCCGGCGCGGTGACCTGGAACTACGGGAACTTTATTTCGCTCATCATCAATTTCCTGATTGTCGCGTTCGCGGTTTTTCTGATGGTGCGCGCGTTCAACCGGATGAAGAAACCAAAAGCAAACGAGCCGGCGGTGGTGAAAGATTGCCCGGCTTGCACGATGTCGATTCCGATCAAGGCAACGCGCTGCCCGCATTGCACGTCGGAGCTGTCCGGCACGGCTCGCGCTTAAGCGGCGGCTTCTTTTTCCGGCAACGCAAAGACGCGTTCGGCCGTGCAGAGCCAGACGCGACTCGAGTCGTCGCGTTCCCAACGTGTGCCGCCCGCCCAGGGAGAAAACGCCGGCATGATCCAGCAATCGGACTGCTGAACGAACGCCGGACATTTCAGTCGCAGGCCGGCGCCGTCAGTAATCACCGCCGCTGGGTGATGATGGCCCATGATCTGGATGCGGTCCGTGACGTTCGCCACGCAATGACCATGATGAAAAAGAAACTGTTTCGTCTCCAGCGAATCGACCATCTCGACTTGTCCACGTAATTGCCGATCGTGGTTTCCCGCAACGACCACCACTTCGCAGCGCGCCGCGAAATCGCGCAGCAACTGAGTTGCTTCGCGGCCGGCCGCTTTGTCGTGAACCAAATCGCCGAGAATGATGAGGCGGCTGGGCGCGTATTCGTTCACGAGCTCAGTGAGGCGTTCCGAGATCGCCGCCATCCCCCACATCGGCACGAGACGACCGGCCGCGCGCTGACTCAGCTCGTATCCGAAATGCAAGTCGGCGACAGCGAGCCAGCGCTCGATTCTGTGGAAAAGCGCGAGCCGGCCATCCAAAAGAATTTCATCGGCAACTAGCGCCTGGTTTGGTCGCAACGACAACATTGGCAGAAAATTGGCTGCCAAATTATCGCTTGCGCGCCAGAGCATCAATCGCTATTGAGCGGCTTTCCGTCTCCGAATGAAGACCCTGCACAAAGTCATCGTGCTCGGCGTTTTGGCATGCGCCGCGGCCAGCTGTGAATCGCCAGGAACCCGCTCGACTCAAGGTCCGCAGATGCGGCCGGCCACGCTCACCGGGGCGCGGCGGATCGCAAACGTGCGCACCACCGCCTACACGCACACCGAGCGCGGCGGGCGCAAGAACGCGGTCGGCGCGCGCCTGGCGGGCGCAAACGTAATGAGCGCGGCGGCGGATTGGTCGCGTTTCCCACTCGGAACGCGGTTCCAAATCGTCGGGACACCGGACCGTTATGTGATCGACGATTACGGCGGCGCGTTGATCGGCACGGATACCATCGATCTTTATAAAACCAGCCGCTCCGCGATGCGGCAATGGGGCGTTCGCCACGTCGATATCGACGTCATCGAGTGGGGCTCGAAAGAGCAGAGCCTCAAGGTCCTCAAACCTCGCGGAAAAAATCGGCTCATCCGGCGGATGATCGCCGGGCTTGAGCAGAAAACCTGAACCGCCGTTTGTTTGCTTTGACATCGCGGCCGACGGCGCGACAACTTCCGCGATGAAGATTCTCGTCGTCGGTGGCGCCGGTTACATCGGCAGCGTTTGCACCGAGCTGCTGCTGAACGAAGGACACACGGTCGCGGTGTTCGACAATCTTTCCGAGGGCCATCGCGCTGCGATCGATTCGCGGGCGGAATTCATCGAGGGCGACCTGGATCGCTTCGAGCAAATCCGATCTACGCTCGAAAAGTTTCAACCCGAAGCTGTGATGCACTTCGCGGCCAGCGCGCTCGTCGGCGAATCCATGCAGAATCCCTCGAAGTATTTCCGAAACAATATCGGCAACGGATTGAACCTGCTCGACGCCATGATCGCGACGGGCGTGAACCAGTTCGTTTTCTCCTCGACCTGCGCGATCTTCGGGCCGCCGGAACGGCTGCCGATCGACGAGACGTTGCCGAAGAACCCGATCAATCCGTACGGCGAATCAAAGCTCGCCTTCGAAAAAATCCTGCGTTGGTACGGCGAAATCCACGGCCTGCGTTTCGTTTCGCTCCGTTATTTCAATGCCGCCGGCGCGTCGGAGAAATTCGGGGAACAACACCGGATCGAGACGCATTTGATTCCGAACGTTTTGAAAGTCGCGCTCGGGCAAACGCCGCACGTGGAGATCTACGGAGCGGATTACGACACGCCGGACGGCACCTGCAT
>DATILK010000321.1:0-11102 GCA_035476555.1 Chthoniobacterales bacterium
TGACCAAGATGGAGGAATTGATCCATCACTTCATTGTCGTGACGGAAGGGCTCGACGCGCCGCCGGGCGAAATTTATTTCGGCGCTGAGAACCCGAAAGGCGAACTTGGTTTTTACATCAACAGCAAAGGCGGCGGCGTTCCGCACCGGCTAAAAATTCGCGCGCCCTCATTTGTGAATCTCAGCATCCTGCCCGAGCTTTTGCCCGGCTGTACGCTCAGCGACGTCGTGGCCGTGCTGGGCAGTCTGGACTTCGTGATGGGCGAATGCGACAGATGAATTGGAGACCAGTGACTCATTCCCAGAGAAATTTTGGCCGGCTTGTTCGCGCGCTCGGGTTCGCCGTCGTGCTCGCGTTCGCGGCTTGCAATTCCTCGAAGACAATCACGAAAGCCAACGTCGACGAAGTCGTTGATGGAATGTCCAAGAAGCAGGTGGAATCGATCCTCGGTCCGCCCACAACGATCGACACCAAGGATTTCGTTCTCCTGAAAAAAACCACTTACGTTTACGTGCAGGGCAAGGAAACGGCCACGATAGTTTTCAAAGACGACAAGGTGCAGTCGAAGGCGAGCACGTTGTCTGAATAACTGAGCGCGTTGTTTGCCGTGGAACCGACGAACAAACGCATTTCCGCCGAACTGGAGCGCAAAATGGATGACGCCATCGCGCGTTATCCGGTCGATCACAAACGAAGCGCGGCGATGCCGCTCCTCCATCTCTGGCAGGAAGAGTTCGGGTTCATCAGCGATGAAGGCGTGCGCTGGATCGCAGCGAAACTCGATCTGCAACCCATCAACATCCTCGAGCTGGTCACATTTTATCCGATGTATCGCCAGGCGCCCGCGGGAAAAACGCACATTCGCGTCTGCCGCACGCTGAGCTGCGCGATGGCCGGCAGTTATCAGGTGATGGAACAAGCGTGCGCGGCGGCCGGAATTGTTCGCCGTCACGACGACAACGGAGTGCACACGCCGATCTCGGTGAGCAGCGACAGCAACTACAGCATCGAGTTCGTCGAATGCCTCGCCAGTTGCGGCACCGCGCCGGTTTGCATGGTCCAGGACGAACTCATCGAGAACGTCCAACCACAAAACGTGGCCGCTCTTCTCACTAATAACCAATCTCCGATCACCAATGACCAAACCCCCCACCCGCTCGAGCACCGTCTCATTTTCAAAAACATCGGACGTGTGGACTACACGCTCGACATTGACTGCTACCTGCGACACGGCGGCTACGAGCAGTTGAAAAAGGCAATCACGATGTCGCGCACCGAAATCGTGAACGAAGTGAAGACCTCGGGCTTGCGCGGCCGCGGCGGCGCCGGTTTTCCGTGCGGCGTGAAGTGGAGCTTCATCAAACAGGACGAAAAGAAACCGGTCTACCTGATCTGCAACGCCGACGAATCGGAGCCGGGCACGTTCAAGGACCGCTACATCATTCACCAGGATCCGCACCAGTTGATCGAGGGGATCCTGATCTCGTGTTTCGCGCTCGGCGCGAAGACCGCTTACATCTATATTCGCGGCGAGTTCGCTGAAGGCGCGAAGATCCTCGAGCGCGCCATCGAAGAAGCGCGCGAGAAAAATTTCCTCGGACGCGACATGCTCGGCACCGGATTCGACGTCGAGATTTACGTGCACCGCGGCGCCGGCGCCTACATTTGCGGTGAAGAAACCGGGCTGATCGAATCGCTCGAAGGCAAGCGCGCGTATCCGCGGATCAAGCCTCCCTATTTCCCCGCCGTGCTCGGCCTCTACATGTGCCCGACGATCGTGAACAACGTCGAAACGCTTTGCCACGTGAAGCACATCATCGAGATGGGCGGCGGCCAATACGCGAGCCTCGGCCGGCCGAACAACACCGGCACCCGCATCGTTTGCGTGAGCGGCGACGTACAGCGTCCCGGTTATTTCGAAATCGAAGTCGGCGCCGTGACGATGGGCCAGCTTATCTACGACATGGCGGGCGGGCCACGTTACGGACGACAAATCAAAGCCGTTATCCCGGGCGGAAGCTCCGCGAAAGTTTTGCGCGGCGACGAACGTTTCAAACTCAAATTGAAACAGCCCGACGGTTCGATGGCCGACCAGGAAGTTTCGCTCTTCGACATCCCGATGGATTTCGATTCGCTCGCCGCCGCCGGATCGATGGCCGGTTCCGGCGGCGTCATCGTCCTCGACGATTCGCGCGACATGGTCTGGACGCTGAACAACATCAACGAATTTTACGCGCACGAGAGCTGCGGCCAGTGCACGCCCTGCCGCGAAGGCTCGCTCTGGATGAAGAAAATCACCGACCGCATGCTGCTTGGCGGCGGCGTGATCCAGGATCCGGACACGTTAAAGAATGTGGCGGACAATATTGCCGGGCGAACCATCTGCGCGTTCGGCGAAGCGTGTGCGTGGCCGACGCAAAGCTTCGTGGAAAAATTCCGCGACGAATTCATGTCGCGCGCTCAGAAACCGGTCCCGCCGCCGATGCCGCCGGAATACACGCCCGAAGAACTCATCGATCACGACCGCGTCGCGACCATGCCGTTAAAACGCAACCCGGGCCACGAAGAGACAGCGACTGCGGGAACTATTTGAGATGAGCAATCAAGTTTCAGCTCCACCGCAAATGGTCAACGTCCAGATCAACGGCGTCTGGCACGAGTTTCCGAAAGGGACGCGCTTGATCGAGGCCTGCGAACAGGCGGGCAGTTACGTGCCGCGGTATTGCTATCACAAAAAACTCAGTTCGCCGGGCAATTGCCGAATGTGCCTGATCGAAATGGGGCTGCCGAAAATGGGGCCAGATCGCAAACCGGAATTGGGCGCGGATGGAAAACCAATCATCAACTGGATGCCGCGCCCGCAAATTTCCTGCGCGCAGGACGTGAGCGATGGCATGGGCATCCGCACCGATTCGCCGCTGGCGCAGGAATGCCGGAAAGGCGTGATGGAATTTCTTCTCATCAATCATCCGCTCGATTGCCCGATCTGCGATCAGGCGGGCGAATGCCGGCTCCAGGAATTCAGCGTCGAGTACGGCCGCGCCGATTCGCGTTTCCTTGAAAACAAAGTCAAGAAGCCGAAGAACGTCGAGCTCGGCCCGCGCGTGACGCTCGATGACGAGCGGTGCATTCTTTGTTCGCGCTGCATCCGGTTTTGTCAGGAGATCGCGCACGACGATGTGCTCGGCTTCGTCGATCGCGGAAGCCATAGCGTCCTCACCGCGCATCCGGGCAAGCGGCTCGAAAATAATTATTCGCTCAACACCGTCGACATTTGTCCGGTCGGCGCGCTGACCTCGTCCGACTTCCGTTTCCAAATGCGCGTCTGGTTTCTCAAGGAAACGAAAAGTTTCTGCACGAGTTGCGCGACGGGTTGCAACACGCTTATCGGCACGCGCGAAGACGTCATCTATCGCCAGACACCGCGCGAAAACAACGACGTCAATTCAAGTTGGATGTGCGATTACGGCCGGCTGAATTTCGATTATCTCCAATCGGAGAAGCGCCTGCTCCAGCCCGAAATTCTTTCCGGCGACAAACTGATCGCGTCGGATTGGAACACGGCGATCGCGCATGCTGCGGCACAACTGAAACATTTCACCGGTTGGGAAATCGCGATCATCGCCTCAGGCCGGATGACGAATGAAGAGCTGTGGCTCACCCGGCAGTTCGCGACGATTGTTGGTACCGAGCTGATCGACATTGTTCCCAGGACCGGACCATCGGACGACATTCTGCTGAGCGCCGATCGCAATCCGAACACGAACGGCGCACGGGTCCTCGGCGTAACGAATTATCCCGGCGCGCGGTTGCGCGACATTGTCGATGGTGTGGCGTCAGGTCGCGTTCGCGCCTTGATCGCACTCGGCGAAGACGCGACCGAGATCGGACTAACGCCGATACAATTGAGCGCGTTGCCCGCGTTCGTGGTGATGAGCCTGCTCGAGAACGAATCGACAAAGGCCGCGACGGCCCTGCTGCCTTCTTTCGGTTTCGCCGAAAAACGCGGCTCCATGATCAACGGCAAAGGCCGGCTCCAACGATTGAATCGCGCCGTTCGCGGTCCAGGCCAGGCGCGCGATGATTGGGAAATCCTGCGCGATTTGATCCAGGCCTATTCCGGTCGCAACGGCATTTACACGATCGAAGATGTTTTCAAACAGATGAGCGAATCGGTTCAGCCTTTCGCCGGGTTGAGCCTGAGCAAGATCGGCGATCTCGGCGTGCAAGTTTTGGAAACGCAATCGGCCGCGTACTAAATGGACTACGCGTTTCTTTTTTCATCGCTGATCAAGATCGTTGCTTTGCTTGCGGTCGTGCTCGGCATTATGAATTACGCGGTCTACGCCGAACGACGGATCAGCGCGTTGATCCAGGATCGGCTCGGTCCGAATCGCGTCGGGCCCTTCGGTTTATTCCAACCGATCGCGGACGCCGCAAAATTTCTTTTGAAAGAGGATTTCACGCCGGCACACGTCAACACGTTTTACTACTGGCTCGCGCCGTGTCTCGCGATGATCCCGGCGATCACCACGCTCGCCGTCGTTCCCTTCGGCAGCACGCTCTTCGGTTTTCCGATGGTCATTGCCGACATCAACGTCGGCGTCCTGTTCGTTTTCGCGATCGCGTCGTTAGGCGTTTACGGAATCGTCATCGCTGGCTGGTCGTCGAACTCGAAGTATCCGTTTCTCGGCGGGGTGCGCTCGAGCTCCCAGATGATTTCGTACGAACTGTCGTTAGGCCTCGCCGTTGTGCCGGTCTTCATGTTGATCGGCCAACTCCGGCTGACCGAAATCGTCCGCTACCAGATCGAGCACGGCTGGCTCATCGCGCCGTTCGTCGGCGATTGGGGCAATCTCCACAAATGGCTCCTCACTATTCCGATGTTCATTTCGTTCGTTGTCTTCATGATCGCCATGTTCGCCGAGACGAACCGGCTGCCGTTCGATTTGCCCGAGGCGGAAACGGAACTCGTCGGCGGTTATCACACCGAATACGGCTCGATGAAGTTCGGCCTCTTTTTTCTCGGCGAATACGTCGCCATGATCACCGGCAGCGCGATCATCGTGACGCTCTTCCTCGGCGGCTGGCATTTTCCCTGGGTGCCTGATGGTTCTCACGGTTGGGGCTGGGGATTGCTCAACATCTTCATCTTTTTCTCCAAGGTCGCGGCGCTGCTTTTCCTTTTTATCTGGGTGCGCTGGACCTTGCCCCGCTTCCGCTACGATCAACTGATGCGGCTCGGCTGGGTTTTCTTTTTCGAAATCGCGCTCGTGAACATTTTCCTCATGGCGATCCTCCTCGCTTACTTCCCCACCTAATCTTCCTCTACCTCTTCCGCTTCCTCTCATGTCTTTCCATCACGAAAAGCTAATCGTTTACCGGCGCGCTCTCGAGTTCGCCGGTTGGTCCCAAGTTCTTATCGACTCGCTTACCAAGAAGACGTCAACCCGGGATCAATTGGAACGCGCCGGCGACAGTATTGCCCTTAATATTGCGGAAGGTAACGGCAAGTTCTCGATGAAGGATCGTGCGCGGTTCTTTCAGATAGCACATGGTTCTGCCTTGGAATGTGCAGCCTGCTTGGATCTGTTCGTGGCCAGGCAATGCTGCGAAGCAGACGAAATCGCCAAAGGCAAACTCATCCTCGAAGAAATCGTTAGAATGTTGTTTGCGATGCTGGACAAGCTCGGTTGTCGGATTGCCGACGATGCGCCGAAATTCGGAGAGCGGGCAGAGGAAGAGGAAGATTAGAAATGGCCATCACCGTCCGACGCCCAAAGCTAAATTTCCGCGAGCGGATTTATCTGCCGGCGATCCTCAGCGGCATGGTTATCACGTTCCGCCATTTAAAGAACATGCTCCTGGGCCGGACGAAAGTGACCATGCAGTACCCGGAAGAAAAATGGGACAGCAACCTGCCGGAACATTATCGCGGAGCGCCGGCGTTAGTGAAGGACGAGACCGGGCGCGTCCGCTGCGTCGCGTGCCAGCTTTGCGAATTCATCTGCCCGCCGCGGGCGATCAAGATCGTTCCCGGTGAATTTTCGCCTAACGACAAGTTCGCCAAGGTCGAAAAGTTTCCGCGCGAATTCGACATCGACATGATCCGCTGCATTTACTGCGGCATGTGCGAGGAGGTTTGCCCCGAGCAGGCGATCTACCTGCGAAAAGATTACGCGATCACCGGCTTCACCCGCGCCGACATGGTCCATAACAAGGAGAAGCTGCTCGAAATCGGCGGCGTCATGCATGGCGTTGTGCTGAAGTGGAACGAGAAGAAATGAATCCGTTTCTCTTTTGGTTCTTCGCTTTCCTGATGCTCGTTTTCGGCGCCGCCCTCGTGCTCAACCGGAACCCGATCGCGAGCGCGTTGAGCCTGGTGATTTGTTTCATGGGATTGTCGGCGCTTTTCATGTCGCTCGACGCCTTTTTCATCGGGATCATCCAGGTCCTCGTTTACGCCGGCGCGGTGATGGTGCTTTTCCTCTTCATCATCATGCTGCTCGATCTGCGCGCGGAACAATTACGGAAGATCAACTACGTGGCGGTGACGGGCGGAAGCGCAGTCGCCCTCGTTTTTTTCCTTCAAATTTATTTGGTGGTGCGGCAACTGAGCGCCGCGCAACAGCCGTTTCCCGCGTTGACGGCAAAAACGGACGACGTCCACAACATCGGCGCGCTCCTGTTCACGAATTTCAATCTGCCGTTTCAAATCATCGGGGTGCTGGTCCTGGTCGCGACGATCGGGGTCGTCGTGTTGAGCAAACGGGAGCTTCGTTAAACCATGGTAACGCTCGGCCATTATCTCATCGTCAGCGGGATGCTTTTCACGATCGGGTTTGCCGGCGTGCTGTTGCGGCGAAACATCATCATCATTTTCATGTCGCTCGAGCTGATGTTGAACGCGGCGAACCTGTCGCTGGTCGCGTTCTCACGCTTTCGCGTCACCGACGGATTGCCGAACTACAACGCCCAGGTCTTCGTCTTCTTCATTATCACGGTGGCGGCGGCGGAAGTGGCGGTCGGCCTTGCGATCATTGTGGCGCTGTATCGCGCCCGGCAAACGACCCACGTGGAAGACATCAATGCGTTGAAATTCTGAGCCATGCTTTCGAGCGAATTATTGCCCTGGTATATTTTGCTTCTGCCGCTTTTCGCGGCGGCTCTGATTGTCCTGCTCACGAAATCGCGGCCGGGCCTTAGCAGCGCCATTTCCGTGCTCGCCGTGCTGGCGAGCTTCGCGATGAGCTGCGTGGTTTTTGCGACGCCGAAAATTCAGTCGCCAGAGCTAACGTGGATCGATCTCAAACCGGTTTTCTACGTGCCGCTCGGGTTCGTCCTCGACGATCTCGCGAAAACGATGCTGCTCCTCGTCACCGGCGTCGGCGCCTTGATCCATATTTATTCGCTCGGCTACATGCGAGACGATCCAGGCAAATCGCGCTACTTCGCGTCGCTCTCGTTCTTCATGTTCTCGATGCTCGGCATCGTCGTCGCGAACAATTTCGTGATGATGTTCATCTTCTGGGAACTGGTGGGCGTAAGCAGTTATTTGCTCATCGGCCATTGGTTCGAGCGCGATTCCGCGGCGGAGGCAGCAAAGAAAGCGTTCCTGACAAATCGCATCGGCGATTTCGGATTCATGCTCGGGATTCTGATGGCGTGGGTCGCCACCGGCTCGGTTGTTTTCAGCGAAATGAACCACGAGCTCACGCGGATCACGAGTTACCCTGGGTTCCTCGAGGTTTCAACGCTCTTGATTTTCTGCGGCGCGGTCGGCAAATCCGCGCAGTTCCCGCTCCACGTCTGGTTACCCGACGCGATGGAGGGACCGACGCCGATCTCGGCGTTGATCCACGCCGCGACGATGGTGGCGGCGGGCGTTTACATGCTCGTTCGAATCGGCTTCCTCATTGAATCCTCACCGGAAGCGCTCGTGATCATTTCCTGGATCGGTACGATCACCGCGGTAATGGCCGCGCTCATCGCGACGCAGCAAAACGACATTAAACGCATCCTCGCCTACTCGACCCTTTCCCAGCTCGGTTACATGATCATGGCGGTTGGCCTCGCCTCGGGACAAGCGGCGATGTTCCATCTTTTCACGCACGCTTTTTTCAAGGCGCTCCTTTTTCTCGGCGCCGGCTCGATCATCGTGATGCTTCATCACGAGCAAAACATTTGGAAAATGGGCGGACTGGCGGGAAGGCTCGGGATCACGTTTCTCACTTTTCTCGTGGGAACATTCGCGCTCATCGGCCTGCCGCCGTTCAGCGGGTTCTTCAGCAAGGACGCGATTCTTGTGCTCGCCTACGAAAAGGATCGCGCCATTTTTTGGCTGGCGCTTTCGACCGCATTCCTGACCGCGTTTTACATGCTGCGTCTGGTCGTCGTGGTTTTCTTTGGCAAACCGCGAAGCGATCGCGCCCGCGCCGGTTTCGAAGCGCCATGGGTAATGATCGGCCCGCTCATTCTGCTCGCGATCCCCGCGTTCGGATCTGGATTCAGTTTCGTCGCGCGAATGTTTGTCGAGTTGCCGGCTGAAAAAGAAACAGGCTGGCTCGTGCCCGCGCTGGCTCTCGGCGCAGCGCTCTCCGGCGCTATTCTGGCGATCTTTCTATATCGGCAACGTGAGTCCGATCCGATCAATCTCGCGCCGTTCCGGCAGCGCTTTTATTTCGACGAACTTTATTCGTTCCTGATTCGCGCCACTCAAGAATTGCTCGCAAAACTGAGCGCGTTTCTCGATCGCTGGGTGCTCGACGGCGCGGCCATTCGCGGCGCCAGCACGACGACGTGGGGAATCGGTTCGCTTCTTCGCCTTCTTCAGGTCGGAAATCTTCAGGCTTACGGGTTTCTGTTCGGTCTCGGCATCGTGGGCCTCATCTACTTCACCGTGTTCCGATGATTCTGCTCTTCGCCGTTCTATTTCCGATAGCGGCCGCGCTCGCGATCCTGCTCGGCGCGCCGGCGCGGCGCACGGCGCTCTGGTCGGCCGGCATAATCCTCAGCACGACCTTGTTCATGTGGCTGGGATTCGAAGGCAACGCGCGCGGCGCTTATGAAATGGTGACGTCGGTTCCGGTCAGTGACGATTGGAACATCAATTTCACGCTCGGCATCGATGGCTTGAGCCTGATGATGTTGTTGCTGACCGCGCTCGTGACTTTCGCCGCCGTCTGGTTCACCGGCGAAATCGCGCAACATCGAAACGCGTTTTACGCCTGCCTCCTTTTTATCGCCGCCGGCGCGATGGGCGCCTTTGCGTCGCTCGATTTGTTTTTCTTCTACGCTTTTCACGAGCTCGCGCTGATTCCGACGTTCCTGCTCATCGGAATTTGGGGCAGCGGCAATCGCCAGGTCGCCGCCTGGAAAATCACGATCTATCTCGCGACCGGCAGTTTCATTTTGTTACTCGGCTTGATCATGCTGTATCGCGCCGTGCCGGAAACCGCGCGCAGTTTTGATCTTCGCGTCCTGCAAAAATCGGCGATCCTGATTCCCGCCAAGGCGCAGGGAAACATTTTCCTGATGCTGTTGTTCGGATTCGGAATTTTGGTTTCGCTCTTCCCGTTCCACACCTGGGCACCGGAAGCGTACGCCTCCGCGCCTGCGCCTGCGGCGATGTTGCATGCGGGCGTCCTGAAAAAATTCGGGCTCTACGGTTTGCTGCGGCTGGCCTTGCCGCTTCTCCCCGCGGGGGCGCAACAATACAACACGCTCCTGATTTACCTGCTGCTCGGGAACATCATCTACGTCGGCCTCGTGACGATCGCGCAGAAGCGCCTCGATTGGATGCTCGGTTACTCAAGCGTAATGCACATGGGCTACATCTTTCTCGGCATCGCGAGCGGCACGCTTGTCGGAACAAGCGGCGCGGCCGTCCTGATTTTCGCGCACGGAATTTCCATCGCGTTGCTCTTTGCGCTCGCGGGAGAAGTTCGACAACGAACCGGCACCCTGGTCCTCGAAGATCTGGGCGGGCTCGGCAAACTGATGCCGCTTGCCGGATTCGCTTTTGGCCTGGCTGCATTCGCGTCGATCGGTCTGCCCGGCTTCTCGAATTTCGCCGGTGAAGTGATGGTGCTCTTCGGCACATTCCGCAACGGCGCGAATCCGGAACGGTTCACTATTTACCAGGTTGCGACGCTCCTCGGTCTCTGGGGCGTAGTCATCTCGGCCGTCTACATGCTCCGCGCTTACCGCGCCGTTTTCATGGGATCGCAGGGCGAATCGCTCGGCGCGGTGACCGATCTTCGCCAAAGTCTCCGCGTCCCGATCGGGCTATTGGTCGCGATCACAATCTGGTTCGGGTTCTTCCCGCAAACCTTCGTGAAGCTGGTCACGCCCACCTTCAAACCCTATTTCACCGCGAAGCAATGACGATCGTCGCGCCCAGTCTCGAAATCGCGGTGCTCGTCCTGGGCGTGCTCGTGCTTCTTTTTGAAACGTTCGCCGACCAGATCGACAAACGGACCTTTGCCTACACGGCGATGCTCGGTCTCGCGACGGTCTTCATCGCCAGTTTTTTCCTGACGCCTCAAGCAACGGAAGTGGCCGACACCGGGTTCTGGAGTTTTTACACCGCCGATCCGCTCGCGATTTTTTTCAAACGGTTCTCACTCGTCACCACCATCCTCGTTTTGGCGATGATGATCGATTACGCGCCGGTCGTGCGCGATTCGACTCACGCCGCTTCGTCTCAGGCCGGGCTCGGTGAATTTTTCGCCCTGCCGGTTTTCACCTGCGCCGGCTTGATGTGGATGGCGTCCGCCATCGACTTCGTGATGATCTTCGTTTCGCTGGAATTGGTCACGATGTCGTTCTACGTCCTGGTCGCGTTCATGCGGCGGAACGCGTTCAGTCTCGAAGCGGGCGTGAAATATTTGATCCTCAGCGCGCTCTCGACCGGTTTCCTCGTCTACGGCATTACCTGGATTTTTGGAGTGACGGGTGAAACAAATCTCGCGCGCGTTTCGGCAGCGCTCGCTGCCCCTGGCGTAGAGAGCGGGCCGGCGCTCTTCGCCATGTTGCTGGTGCTGGTCGCACTTGGTTTCAAGATCGCTGCGGTCCCGTTTCAAATCTGGGTGCCGGATGTT
>DATILK010000322.1:0-3290 GCA_035476555.1 Chthoniobacterales bacterium
CACGCATAAAAGGTAGATCACGAAAGGCATCGTAAACGCCAGCGTCGACCAGGCCAGCATCGGTCCACGAAAGACATTCAGTTGCTGCAGTTGAGCGATCTGGGTCTCGGGATAACCCATCAACCGGTACACTTCCATCAAGTCGTGCCGCATATAGGTGACGAACCCCGAGACACCAAACAGAATCGTCCCGACGAGTATGATCCACCACCCGGCGAACTGGAGTCGGTAGAGGGCGCGCGCCGCGTAGGCCCACAACAGCGCGATTGCGACGCAAACCGCGCTCCCCGTTATCCCAGACAGAAAGACGCCAAAAAATGGAAGGATCCCTTTGTAGAAAAAAGGAAAAGCCAGCATGGCCGCAGCTCCGACGGCCGCCCACAAACTGACCGCGAGAACCGGAAGCGGACAACGATCGGTCCATCGGACCACGGGATCACGGACTTCGCAGGTCGCCTTGACGTGTTTGCTTCGATAGAACAACACCAGCACGCCCGGGATGAGCACATACACGACGAAGGCGAATACTGCCTGCGTTACCATGATGGCCGTCTTTATTCCCTGCGGAATCGGCTTTTGCCCGGGAGGTTGGGCGGCATCGATCGCGGACGTAATCTGTGGAAGCAAAATTGCGAGGTAGATCATCGCGACCAACCCCATCACCAACCAGGTCCACGAAAAAACCAGGAGAATGGCGCGGGCCCAGCGGCGGCAGAGCATCGAGCCAATCCCGAGCCAGATGAAACAGGTGGCGATGACGCCGCAGATGATGACTCCAGGAATTATCATCTGGGGGGTCGGCGGCGGGACAGCTGTTGTCTTGGGGGCGGCAAATTGCGCCAGGATCGTGAGCGGGACGAACAGCAACAGAACCCCTCCCATTAACGCCATCAGGATTCCAAAAATGATGAGACCGGTCCGGCGATCGTGGTACTCGGCGGGAGGTGGAGCAAGAGATTCCAGGGTCACGGGTTGAGAACTGGTCCAGCTCGCTTTCAATCAGATCGCTCAAATAACTGCAATCCGAATCGCACCGGCACTCTGCCCGGGATGACAACGCGAGGAAAAATGCCACCTTGTCGCCGATGCGCGCGCGCCTGACAAAAGACTTCCAGTTCGAAGCGGCCCAGACGTTACCGAAAGCGCCCGAGGGCCACAAGTGCCGCCGGATGCATGGGCACAGTTTCAAGGTCGAGATTTCCGTCGAAGGCGAAACGGATCCCGCGAGCGGCTGGGTTTACGATCACGCACAGATTTCCGATGCGATGAAGCCGCTCATTCAGCAGCTCGATCATTCGTATTTGAACGAGATCGCCGGCCTGGAAAATCCGACCATCGAAAACATGGCGGCGTGGTTCTGGAAAAAACTCGAACCGCTTTGCCCCGGCCTTTGCGAAATCGTCGTTCACGAAACGCCGACCGCGCGCTGCGTGTATCGCGGAAACTAATGCTTCGGCGCGCGAACGGTTCCCGCTTCAGCGGCTGATTTCCGCTGGGCCACGATCCGATTCGCGATTTCTTCGACCATCTGCTCGAGGAGCATCCGCAGATGCGTGTTCGGCCGGTAATCAGCCGGCGCGATGTGTTTCACGCGGTCGGCATGCGTCGAGAGCTGGTAGCATTTCTTAAAACCGACGCGCTTGGGATCATCGGGGTTATAAACGGCGATCGCTTCGCCGCCGTTCTTCTTCATCACCGTGAAACACGGCACATCGGTCGGCCCATCACCGACGTAGATCATGTTTGGAAACGGCACCGGCCGGATCTCCGGATCCATGTGGTCGTTCACGTCCTGCGACATATCGAGCAGGCCTTTGTTGATCCGGAAAAGGTACTGCGTCTTCTGGGTGTGACTGATCACGCGCTTTGGAAACGTGATCCGATCGTTTTCATCGACGTCGAATTCGCAGCCAAAAACCGCACGCACGTACGGGATCAACCGGCTGCCATCGATCAGGATCTTCAGACCCGACGAGATGATGTAATGCTCGACTGTGATGCCGTGCGCGATGTGTTCTTCCGTGAGCAATCCGTTCTGGAATTCCTCGAACATTTCCGGGATGCCTTTGTAGAAATTCAACTTCTGGCCTAACAACTTCAGATCGGCGTGCGTCGGCCGATCCATCCCGAGGGTGTCGAGCAGCACCTTCATGTAAGCCAGCTCGTTGTCGTAGCCGTCGTCCCGGACCAATTCGGAGCAGCGCCGCCAGAAACTTTCGGAGTTGATTCCAAACGCCGGAAAGACGGTCTCGTCCTGCATGTAGCTCGGACTCAGCGTCTGGTCGTAATCGTAAACGATCGCGATGATGTTTTGCGGGGCGGACATCGGTTCAATGATTTGCAGAATGATTGCCGAGATGTGAAACAAAATCGGCGAAGAGCTCGTCGTAACCGTCGCCACGCTCGGGGTGATACTGGACCGCGAGCGCGAAGGGATAATCGCGGAGCCGGACTTGTTCGATGACGTCGTCGGTGGCGCACCAAGCTTCGACCTCGAGGCCGTCGCCGAGGTTATCGAGCGCCTGATGATGCGAGCTGTTGACCCTCTCGAGCCGATGAGCGGCGGACCGTTCCGTCCGCAACGGCTGGATATTGTGATCCTTCATTTCGGGCGCGTTGTGCCCTGGAATATCGAGACGGAGCGTGCCGCCAAGAGCAACGTTGAGGAGCTGCATGCCTTTGCAGATCGCGAAAATCGGAAGCTGCCTTTCCAGCGCGTCTTTCGTCGCCGCAAATTCCCAACGGTCGCGTTCCGGTTCCATGTCCGTGTCGAGAATCGACGGATCGGGGATCGGTTGCTTGAGGAACTCGGGAGCCACGTCGGCGCCGCCGCTCAAAAGCAGGCCGTTCATTTTTTCCAGCGCAACTTGCTGCGTCCGGGCGTTCCAGAGCCGCACGTTCGGATGTTTGGCAAAAGCGCGACGAAACCATTTGTCGTCCTTCTCGCGAATCCAGGTGGCCACGTGCGGCATGGCCCGACTTTGCGACCCTTCAACCTCGTTGTAAATAGCAGGCCCGGCCATTCATGAACGACCACCCAAAAACCGAGGCGCTCCGGCAGGACTGCGAACGCATTTTGGGCGAAAGCAAAGTGGTCGCCGGGGCGGTCGCAGTCCACGATTATGAAACCGGCTTGCGCCTGGCGATCAACGCCGACCGGCCTTTCCACGCCGCCAGCACGATGAAGGTCGCGATCCTGCTGGCCATCGGCAAAGCGATCGACGACGGGCGGATTCGGCCTAACGACACGTTGCATGTTCGCAACTGTTTCCTCAGCGCGATCGACCGGA
>DATILK010000323.1:0-3327 GCA_035476555.1 Chthoniobacterales bacterium
GAGGACCGCTATTTCGAGCCGGGCTGCAATTCCACGCCGCTGATGTTGGGCGCAAAAAAGATTGGGGTAACGATCTGCGAAGATATTTGGACGGAACATTATCTGCCGCGACCGCTCTATGACGTCGAGCCGGTCCGCGCCCTGGTCGAGCAAGGCGCCGAGATTATTTTGAACCTGAGCGCCTCGCCGTTCAGCCTGAACAAGCCGGCGGTCCGCCACGAAATGGTCTCCGCGCTCGCTCAAGCCCATCGGCGCGCGATCTTTTATTGCAACGCCGTGGGCGGAAACGATCAGCTGATCTTTGACGGCCACTCGATCGCGGTCAATGCGACCGGAGAATTGATCGTGCAGCTGCCGGGGTTTCAGGCGGTGGAGCAGGTGATCGATGCCGACGCAACGAAGCCGATCGAGTTCAGGCAACCGGGACGAAGCGCCGATCTTTTCGCGGCATTGTCGTTAGGCGTCCGGGATTATCTGGCGAAGTGCGGATTCAAATCGGCCGTGCTCGGTTTGAGCGGCGGGATCGATTCGGCGGTGGTGGCGGCGATCGCGGTGGACGCGCTCGGGGCGGAAAACGTCGTCGGGGTTTCGATGCCGAGCCCGTATTCGTCCCGTGGCAGCATCGATGACGCACTCGCGCTCGCCAAAAATCTTGGAATCAAATGCCTGGAGGTCCCGATCGGAGACGCGTTTGCGGCATTCAAAGCCCAGTTCAAGGAAATCTTCGCCGGTCGTCCGGAAGACACGACCGAAGAGAACATGCAGGCGCGTCTGCGCGGAATGATTCTTATGTCGCTCTCGAACAAGTTCGGACACATCGTCCTGAGCACGGGAAACAAGAGCGAACTCGCGGTTGGTTACTGCACCATCTACGGCGACATGGCCGGTGGGTTGGCCGTGATCAGCGACGTGCCGAAAACGATGGTCTACGAGCTGGCGCGCTGGATGAACCGGGACGGCGAGGTCATTCCACGATCGACGATCGAGAAACCGCCCAGCGCCGAATTGAAGCCCGGGCAGAAGGACCAGGATACGTTGCCGCCCTACGACGTGCTCGATGAAATCCTGCGGCTGTACGTCGAGGAGAATCTCAGTGCGCGCGACATCATCGCGCACGGGTTCGAGGAAAAAACCGTTCGCTGGGTGCAGCGCCGGGTGGATATCAACGAATACAAACGCGAGCAGGCCGCACCCGGCTTGAAGGTGACGAGTCGCGCGTTTGGCGTCGGTCGCCGGATGCCGATCGCGCAACGTTACATCGATTAGCGCGAAGCGAATCTGCACCGCGTTGGAATCGAACCAACAACCCAGTGATTAAGAGTCACTTGCTCTGCCAATTGAGCTAGCGGTGCGTTTTTGTCTGGCGAAGACCCGCACTTTGCCGCAGATTCCGAAGCGAATCAACCCACCGAATGATGCGGTGGTTCGTAATTGGTTGCGCCTACTTTCGGCGCAGCGGAACAACGATTTCCTGGTCGCGCGGTTTCACGTGACGGTTAGGTTGGAGACTGCACTTTCGGGGCCTTCGCCGAGGGAGTTACGGCCTACGACCTTGAAGTTCTCGGAAGCCGCCGCCCCGCGGGTCCTTGGTGCCGCAATCAACCCCCATCCGCAAGCGCGCGATGCCTTTCGATATTTGTCTTGCGCGTTCAGTGACGTTTCGCTATACCCGAGATGTTCACCCGAAATCCCCTCTGCGATATGCCCTCCTCCAAGCTCTGCGTGCCGCCTTTGGCAGCGGTCAAACCAGAATCATCTTCACTGCCCCAAATGTAATCGCTAACCCAACCCACACCTATTATGAAACGTTTCCTTGTTTTCTTCTTCTTCCTTGCAGTCGCGTTAGTCGCGCCGCTCGACGCACGAGCGGATTGCTGCAGCGGCTCCCTTACTGTTACCAGCAGCAACTGCTGCAACATATTCGGCTGCAACTGCGACGGACCGTGCACGAACTTTGGGTGCGGCGGTGTGCCCACGTCCGTGGGGGGCTATTGCGGCGTTGTTTCCGGCTACTACACGCTTATCTACAACGGCGCCTGCGCGTATACGACCCAAGGGGCGGCTGAGGCTGGCGCGCCGAAGGAGGCACTTAAGCAGGAGGGTCCGGTGATGATGCTGTCGGGCGCGAAACCGCAGGAGCGCTTCAACGCCATCGATACGAGTCGCGACGGATCGATCTCATTCGAAGAGGCGCAGGCATGGGTGAAGAAGCAGCCCGGCGGCGCCGCCATGAGCACGGAGGACCTGCAGGCGCAGTTCAAGCGCGCCGACAAGAACGGCGACGGCAAGATCGAGCCGGGCGAGTTCGACTTCACCCTCGCCAAGAAGTAACAGCTGGGACCGATTCCGTTCTCCCGCGTGTCCGCTGTTCGTCAACGGGCTCCCGAGTTCGTCAGGCCTCGATCACGCTATTGCTTGCGCCTACTTTCGGCGCAGCGGAACCACGATTTCCTGGTCGCGCCGGGCCAGAATCACGCGGCCGTCTTCGATTGCTTTGACGGTGAGCTGGTAAGTCTGATTACCGAGCTGCAAACCAAAGACCTGACCTTCCTGCATCGCTTTTCCGTTGATGATCGCGAAACGCGCGCCTTGATCGAGGGTGATTGAGGTGACTACGAAGGCGGTGGGAAGAATGTCCGGGCCGGTGTGGTCGTTCGTCGCAGTCTGCGCGCGCGTGACGGGTTTCCAGCCAATGGGCCAAAACGGATTGCGGCCGCTGCCATCCATCGCGAAGGACGATTTATTCTTGAGTTCGATTGCGGGCGCGTCTTCCGCGCGGACGGACGCGACCAAGAGAGTGGTCAGGCTGAGGACGGCGAGAATCGTTTTCATCGTTTTACCATGGCGGTGCTGGCCACCATCGTGACTTGCTGGAACTGCGGATCCTCCGATAGCGTCTTAATGTTAACGCGCGTGATCGAAAGCAGTGGTTCGGCGTTTTCGAGCGCGGCGACGGCTTTGCCCAGGCTCGCGAAATCGGCTTGCGGCAACTCGATCACCCAGTTGTAACGCATCCAGTTGGCCAAATCCGTCTCTTTGTAAGGGTTGCTATTTTCCAGCCGCGCTGTCGCCTTGTCGATTTCCTGATTCGCAAAAAACGTTTTCATCCGCGGGGGAAACCATGCGATAGGCGCGCCTTCCGGGCTGAGCGCCTTGAGTGCGGCGAAACGATTTGTCGCGGTCTCGGCCTGTTTCTCGAGCTTGGCGGTTTTTGTTAATTCGTTTTTCGAATTCGCCACCTTGCCCTGCAGCTCGTTGATCTGTCCGAGCATCGTGTCGCGGCTGTTGTTCAACGGCCCAAGGAAGAAACTGAAATAAACGTAAACC
>DATILK010000324.1:0-2903 GCA_035476555.1 Chthoniobacterales bacterium
ACGGTGTACCGCTCTACCCGCTCCTGATCGCCGTGGGCCTGCCGTCGATCGTGCTTCTAACTGCGACCAGTTTCGAATCCCTCGCCGGGCTTTACGCGATCGGCGTCGTCGGTGCGATCACCGTGAACCTCGGGTCTTGCGCGATGAATCGCACGATCGGGTTTACCTGGTACGACCGGGTGCTGTTCGGAGTTACCTTTGTCATTCTCCTATGGGTAGAGTTGACTCTCGCGCACACCAAGCCCGATGCGCTCTTCTTCGTCATGTGTGTGCTCGGCGTGGGTCTGGCAGTACGCGCTTACACCCAAAAACGGCAGGGCCTGACTACAATGACGGTCACGCACGACGTGGCGGCAATGGTTTCGCCTGACCTGGTGGCGACGATGCAACCTCGCCTCGAGGAAGGCCAGAAGATAATGGTCGCGGCGCGCGGAATCACTTCCGTGCTCAGCTTTGCGCTCGATGAAGCGCAACTGCGCAAAGCCACGCTCTGCGTTCTCTACGTGAAGGAAATTTCGGTTTTTTACGGCAGCGGTGGTCCCTTGGGCCGTGCCAAATGGCAGAACGATCCGTCGGCAAGCGCGATCATGAACTTGATGATGAAGACGGGCGAGGAACGCGGCATCTGCGTTCTGCCAGTTTATGCAGTGAGCGAGGACGCGGCCGCAACGATTCTGGATCTCGCCGCGACGATGGGAGTTGATTACCTGATCATCGGCGCATCGCAGCGCAATACGCTCGCGAAATTGCTCGGCGGCAGCGTCGTCACGAGTGTCGCTCAGCAGTTGCCGGAATCGATCCGGCTGGTGATCTACGGATAGGCGATGAATTCCTCCGACCAGCTCGCCGAATGTTTCGAGCTGATGCAGCGGCTCATCGAATATCGCTACGACAAACCGTTGCATCACCAGCTCATGAAAGCGGCAGATTACTCGATGCTTTCTGAAGATGTCCTCGTCCTTGTCTATCACTTAGCCAAAATCTGCGACGGCGGCATTCTCGAGATCGGCTCGTTCCTGGGCGCGTCCACTGTCGCCGCCGGCATGGGTGCGCGCGATTCAGGCAAACGAAAGGAGTTCGTCAGCATCGAACCGGGCGGCCAGCTCAAAGATCACAAGCTCGCGACGAAAAATATTTTCAAAGATCTCACGAAACACGTCGCGCGCGCCGGTTTGTCAGAACGCGTAACTCTTCTGAACGGCTCCTCATTCGACAACGAAATCATCGCGACAGTGAAGGCGCGCTTCAATGCTGGCGAGGTCGGCTTTTTCATTTTCGATGCGGACGCAAACGTTCGGCGCGACATCGATTGCTACCGCGATCTGTTCGCCGATGGCTGCTGGGTCGTGATCGACGATTACATCAGCGCGACGAACAAAGCCGGCCCGACCCGTGCCCAGGTGGATGCGTTTGTCGCGGAGGGGCGATTGCAGCCGTTAGGATTTTACGGCTGGGGAACCTGGATCGGCCGCTGGTCAGCCGGCTAAGATTTTTTCACCTTGCAACCCCTACCAGAAGAGGGTGTTACACCGGCTCGTTGCCGGGGTTTCTTTGACATCGAACCGGATGATGCGAATGCTTAAGGGCGTTAAGTATCTAGGCCAGCTTCGACTAAAAGGCGCCTGACATTCTTCCGCACGTAAAGCCTATCGTTTAGTAAAGTCAGTATTCCACCGGCGCGCGCCGGACGTAGAACTCTTCGAGGAGTTTCTCAGTATAACCCGCTGCCCGGCATGGCATCCATGCGGCAGCTACCAATTTCGCAGCGCTCGAACGCTGCCCCTTTTAAAACATATGAAACCTCAATCTCAAATCTTCCGACAGTTCGGAGCGCAGCGCCGCGCAGAAATGCCGGCCCGGCTGCGTCACATTCATCCTTCAACGGATTTCGCTTACCAGAAAACCGGCGCCGATTTCGGCATCGCGAAAAATCGCGGCCGCCACGCAGCCACGCCGTTCCGCCATCTTAGCCAGGATTTCCTCGCTGAAGAAATGAAACGCGATTACGCGAAGGAAGCATTTTGCTTCCTTGTCATGGTGGGAATCTCGGCGTGGCCGATCGCGTTGATGGTGAGCGCGCTGTCGCAGTTGAAATAGTTCGCGACGCTCTCAAAACGAGCGCTTCACATTATGGTGCGCGCAAATTACTTTGCGCCATGCATCACCCATTGCTCTCGTTAAAAAAGACGATCCCGCTCCTGGTCCTCGGCATGACGCTGGCGGTCACCGCTGCGACGCCGATCCAGGAGCGCGCCAATCGGTTCCTCGCGCTTGCGAACCCGGGATTCCAGGGACTTTACCGGGTCAACAGTGAAGCCCAGTGGCTTTCCGTCACCGACGTGACACCGGAACATGATGCGGCCGCGGAAGCGACGGGGAAGGCTTACGCTGCCTTTAACGGCAACCCGGCGCTCATCACCGAAGCGCGCGATCTCCTGACCCACGAGAAGGAGTTGACGGAAATCACCGTCCGCCAACTGAAGCAATTGCTGCTCAACGCCGCCGAAGGACCGATGACCAACCCGGAGCTCGTCGCGAAACGCGTTGAGGCGGAGACGAGGCAGGCGTCGATCCTCAACAGCTTTGAATTCAAACTGAACGGGAAACCGATTACCGCGAACGACATTGATAACCGACTCGAGAAAAGCACCGACCTCGCCGAGCGCAAAGCGGTCTGGGAAGCGTCAAAGCAATCCGGGCCGGCGCTAAAGCCGAACCTCGTCACGTTGCGCGACCAGCGGAACGGCGTCGCCCAGGAAATGAAGTATCCCGATTACTTCACGCTCCAGGTCTCCAACTACGGAATGAGCACGCCGGAGATGCTGAAGATGCTCGAGGATTGGATGACGACGCTGCGGCCGCTTTATCTCCAGCTCCATACCTGGACGAAATACAAGCTGGCG
>DATILK010000325.1:0-2733 GCA_035476555.1 Chthoniobacterales bacterium
CGATTGTTTTGCCCAGCACGATGTCGGCAAAGTTACTCGGCTTGTTCATGTCGAAAACTACGATTGGAATCCGATTGTCCATGCAGAGGCTGAAGGCAGTCGAGTCCATGACCTGAAGGCGTTTGGTGAGCGCTTCGGAAAAAGTCAGTTTGTCGAATCGTTTTGCTCCGGGGTCGCCCGTCGGATCGCGATCGTAAACGCCATCCACTTTCGTCGCTTTCAGGATGACATCGGCGCGAATCTCGCTCGCCCGGAGCGCCGCCGTGGTGTCCGTGGAAAAATAAGGATTACCGGTGCCCGCGACGAAAATCACCACGCGTCCCAGTTCCAGATGCCGAATCGCGCGTCCGAGAATGAACGGCTCCGCCACGTTTTTCATTTCAATCGCGGTCTGCACGCGGGTCTCGATCCCGATTTGAGTAAGCGCGCTTTTCAACGCGAGACCGTTGATCACCGTCGCGAGCATGCCCATGTAATCGGCCGTCGTGCGGTCCATGCCCCGGTGCGCGGCCGCCAAGCCGCGCCAGATGTTTCCGCCGCCAATCACAACCGACGTCTGGACGCCGAGCGCTTTCACTTCCCTGATCCGCTCCGCGATCTCCCGCACGATGGCCGGCGAAATATTTTCCTTCGCCCCGCTCTCGCGCAGCGCTTCGCCGCTCAACTTGAGGACGATTCGTTTGTACACAGGCGTTGACGTTTCGCTGGACATGGGCCGGTAATCTTCAACACAAGCCCGGAGCATTGGGAAGCAAAATGCTTAGGCGATGACCGCGAACGAATTCAGCCGCGCTCATCCGGCGTCCTCCCTCCAGTTGCACCTCGCCGAGGCTGAGAGCGCGGTCGCGTGTCGTAACCGCCACCTCGTCGTTGACGATAAAGACTTTTCCGGGGCGCTCGCGGAGGTCGATAACGGATCCGGAGAAAATCTTCAGTTTGCGCGGTCGATCCGATGGATTGGCGATCAAGGTGAACGCGCCCGGCCAGGGATTGAATGCGCGAACCTTGCGTTCGATCAGATCAGCGGGCTCCATCCAATCAACGCGGCCGTCTTCACGATTCAACTTCGGCGCATAGGTCGCGGCTGTAGAATCCTGCGGAGACCGCGACGCAGTTCCGTTTTCGAGTTGAATGAGCGCTTCCTTCAACGCGGCCGGAGCGACTTCCGCCAATCGTTCGTGAAGCGACCCGCCGGTCTCGCGCGGCGCCATTTCGATCCGTTTTTGCAACAGCATGTCGCCGGTATCGAGCCCTTCATCCATATACATCACCGTAATTCCAGTTTCGCGATCGCCGGCCACGATCGCCGCCTGGATCGGCGCCGCGCCGCGATGCCGCGGCAGAAGCGATGCATGCAAGTTCAGACAAGCAATCCGAGGAATTTCGAGAACCGGACGCGGCAGGATTTGGCCGTAAGCCATCACGACAATCACTTCTGGATTCAGCGAACGGATTTCCGAAACTTCATTCTTGATTCGTTTCGGCTGGAGAATCGGCAGATTGCTGCCAGCAATCGCGGCTTTGACGGGCGGCGCTTCGATGCGTTGCTCGCGCCCGACCGGTTTGTCGGGCTGCGTGACAACGCCGACGAGCTGATGCTCGCCAGATTCCATCAGCCACCGCAAAACCGGCAGGCCGATTTCGCCCGTCCCGATGAAGAGCGCGCGCATCGCGCGTCAGAGCTGGATGCGTTGGACCGGCGCGCGGCGCCGGCGGCGCGGCGCCGCGGCTTGCGCCATCATTTTTTCGCCGGCCGTGACTTCACGTTGCCCCACGGACGAGCCGCAGCCCGTGCAAAGGTAATCGTAGATTTCCTTCTCCGGCAGAATCAACAGGAGCCGCTCGCGCACCGGCATCGCGGCCTGGCATTTCTCGCAGTAAAGGCTCGAGGCGGTGAAATTCTCAAACTGCTGCTGAGTCATGCGCGCCATTTACCCCGTCGTTCACGCTTTCGAGGATGTGCATCAAAACCTTGGCCGGCGGCTCGCTGGCATCGATGCAGGTGATCTGCTCTTTCGAGTAATACTGGAGCACCGGTTTTGATTCCTCCTCGTAGAGGGCGAGTCGGCGCTTGATGACTTCCTCGTTGGCGTCGTCGAGCCGGTTATCCTTGAGCGCGCGTTTTTTCAGTCGCATAAAAAGCGCATCGCGATCGGGACAGGAAAGGTGAAACACTTTTTTCACGTCGATGAGCTCGTCCATCATTTTCGCCTGGGAAACATTTCGCGGAATGCCATCCAGGACGAGCGCATCGATGTCCGGCTTGAATTTGTGGGCTTCGACCGCGGCGTCGATCGCGACCTTCCAAAGTTGCACCGTGATATCGTCCGGGACGAGCTGGCCCTTGCTGGAGTATTCGAGAAAAGCCTGACCGACCCGGGTGCGGGTGTCCATCGAGCGGAAGACATCGCCGCACGGACAATGATAGAAGCGCGGGATGCTGCCGAGGGTGCGGCCCTGGGTTCCCTTACCGCTGCCGGGCGCGCCAAAAAGAAGATAGGTCTGGTATTTCATGGATGGACGGATTCGGGCTTGTTAACAGAAACGCTGCCGGCCGCACAGCGGATTTGCTGCGCGAAAATATGGATCGGGAAAAAACCTATTTCGCCGCGAGCGGTTCGACGTTGACCCGGCGACCGGCGCGATCGAACCGCACCTGGCCATCGACCAGCGCGAAAATCGTGTAATCGCGGCCGAGCCCGACGTTTTTCCCCGGGAGAAATTTCGTTCCGC
>DATILK010000326.1:0-1739 GCA_035476555.1 Chthoniobacterales bacterium
GTCCGCTCGATCAACGATTGCCCGTTCGCCGTCGCCAATTCCGAGGAAACGCTCGACGACGAGAACTTCATCGCGGGCAACGCCGCGCTCGGCTGGATGTTCGCCGCTTACGTGAACGAGAACCATCCGCTCCTGGACAAGATTCTGCAGGAAGCGCTCGAGACGAAAATCGTCAGCGCTTTCAAGGTCACGACTCACGAGCACGACGAAACGTTGCGCCAAGTATTTGCCTTATGGTCGGCGCTGCAAAAACGCGCGCTGCAATACAGCTCGACCACCACGACTCCTGGCGGCTCCGAAACCGTGCAGAGCCAGTTCGTGCGCTTCATCGATCAGTCGCTCGCTAACACCCAGGCCAATTGCGTGGACGGCAGTGTTCTGTTCGCCTCGCTTCTTCGGAAAATTTCCATCGAGCCGTTCCTCGTCACGATTCCCGGCCACATGTACGTCGGGTTCTATCTCGGCGCCGGCAAATCGCAGTTCATCGGTCTGGAAACAACCGTGCTCGGTCTGCCCGACGTGGCCGACGAAAAGAAGCCCACCGATCCCGCCGCGCTCGGCGCTTTACGCGACAAACTCGACGCGGCAATCAAGTCCCGCCGCGATTGGAAAACTTTTGCGAAAGCGATTCAAGTCGGCACCGAAGACCTGACGAAGAACAAAGAAAAATTCGCTGGCGAGGATACCACGTATCAATGGATCGATCTCGCCGAAGCCCGCACAGAAGGCATTATGCCGATCCCGTTCGCCGCAGCGAAATAATCGCGGTCGCTGGCGGCTTGACGGTGCCGCGTGTTCCGCTCTGGTCGTAGAGTGTCCACGGCGTCTGTTGAAGCTGAAAAATCGGGCCTGAGCGGCGCGACATTTCGCCGGCTCAAGTTCCTGGTCTGGTTCAGGGAACGGGCGCATCCCACCGACCTGCAGGTCACGCTGTTTTGGGCAGGCATCATCGGTTTCGGCGGCGCGGTCTGCTCGGTCGGTTTCCGTTTTCTGACCGGCGTAATTCACAACGCGATGACCGGAAGTTCGACGCCCGGTTTTGTGGAAAGCTTCGCGCATCTCTCCCCATGGTGGCGTTTCATCATTCCGGGGATCGGCGGTTTGATCGCCGGACTGATCATGTATTTCGGCGTTCGCTGGCGGGGCCAGATCACGACGACCGATTACATGGAAGCGGTCGTGCTCGGCGACGGCAAAATTTCGGCACGACTCAGCCTGGTGAAGTGCGCGTCCGCGTTGTTCACGATCGCATCCGGCGGATCGATCGGGAGGGAAGGTCCGCTCGTTCAGCTTGCTTCGCTTGTGGCTTCGGCGATCGGGCGTTTACAGAATTGGTCCACGCCGCGGCTGCGTTTGCTGGTCGGCTGCGGCGCCGCGGCGGGAATCGCGTCCGCCTACAACGCGCCGATCGCCGGCGCGTTATTCGTCGCGGAGATCGTGCTCGGTTCGCTCGCGATGGAAATCTTCGGCCCGCTCGTTTTCTCGTCGGTGATCGCGACCCTGACCGTGCGCGGATTCGTTGGCGGCAGTCCGCTCTACGAAATTCCCGCGTTCAAGCTCAACGGCAATTGGGAAATCATCCCGTACCTTTTGCTCGGAGTCGTCGCCGGCCTCGCCGCGCCGTGGTTCATTCGACTGCTTCGTGCGACGGAATCGCTCGCTGCCCGCATCGCCGTGCCGGTCTACGTCAAAATGTTTGTCGGCGGATTGATCGTCGGCGCGCTGGCAATCCTGCACCC
>DATILK010000327.1:0-2810 GCA_035476555.1 Chthoniobacterales bacterium
GCAGCGGTAGCGGACGAGGCATTCGAACTTGGTGCCGCCAAAAAGCCGATTCTCGAGCGCCGCGGACTCTCGCAGAACGCGTCGATATCCCTGGTGTCCGATCGCATCGAAATCGTGCGAGTCGTATTCCGCGAAAAGTGAATCGCCGGTTCGCAGGGTCGGGTAGTGAATCCGCAGATGTTTTTCCAGGATTTCGCGGCGCCGATTGAGCGAGCGAAGCCGTTCGCGCGCACCGGCGGTTTCGCAATTGTCGCGGCGCAGGTCCGGCCACGCCTGTTTGCATTCGAAGATTGCAGTTACGGTTCGCTCGCGCACACGTGAACGAAACGCCGCGACGTCGGCGCGAAATCGGCATTGCGGCAAGGTTACCTCAGCGGCACACGCGTTGTATCGGTTCGCCTGCGCCCACAAGAGCGCCAGCCGCTTCAAGCGAACGTGCGCTTCCGTTTCGGAGCGCCTGGCCGGTGCTACGGGCGCGTCCATTCGGCGAGTTCCCGCGCCCAGTAAGTCACAATCAAATCGGCGCCGGCGCGTTTGAGCGAAGTCATTATCTCGAGAACGGCGGCGCGTTCTTCGAAACAACCCTTCTCGGCTCCGGCTTTGACCATCACGAATTCGCCGCTGACGTGATACACCGCCGTCGGTTTGCCGAACTTCTCGCGCACCCGCCACAAAATATCGAGATAAGGCAGCGCCGGTTTCACCAGCACGATGTCGGCGCCTTCCTCGATATCGAGTGCGACTTCGCGCAACGCCTCCTGCGCGTTCGCGCTGTCCATTTGGTAGGAACGACGATCGCCGAATTGCGGCGGGCTTTCGGCCGCCTCGCGAAACGGTCCGTAAAACGCCGAGGCGAATTTCGCCGCATAACTCATTATTCCGGTGTCCTGAAATCCGTGGTGATCCAGCGCCTCGCGAATCGCGCCGATGCGACCGTCCATCATGTCGCTGGGGGCCACGAAATCCGCGCCGGCCGCCGCGTGCGAGACCGCGGTTTTTGCGAGCAACTCCACTGATTCATCGTTCAAGACATGGAAATGATCGCCGTCGACGCGCGTCACGCCGCAATGGCCGTGGCTCATGTATTCGCAAAGACAGACGTCGGTGATCACCACCACCTCGGGGCACTTCGCTTTGATCGCGCGCACCGCTTGCTGAACGATTCCGCTCTCCGCGAACGCGCCGCTCGCGCCTTCGTCCTTGTCGCGCGGAATGCCGAATAACAAAATGGCTTGCAACCCAAGATCGTGAGCGCGCTGCGCTTCCTCAGCCACATCGTCGATCGCGAGCTGGAAAACGCCCGGCATGCTTTTGATCGCCTGCCGGGTTTTCAATTTTTCGCTGACGAAAAGGGGAAGAATGAAGTCGTGCGCGCTGAGTTTCGTTTCCCGGACGAGATTGCGCACGCCTTCGCTGCGGCGGAGGCGTCGAGGCCGGTGGACCAATTTTCTCACGGTCCGAGGCTAAACGTTTGGTTTTGCAGTCGCAAGTTCGCCGAACTTGACGCGATCTGACCCAGCGGCGTGAATGCTTTTCGCAATGCCGCGCCGCCTAACGACCGACTACCTGTTGATCGATGTCAGCAATTCGTTCGTGAAGCTGGCGTTCGCGACCAGGGAAAAGATTGGCAAAACGACGAGGCTCGCGACGAGCAAGCTGAGCGTGGCCGCATTGCGACGAGTTCTTCGCGGCCACGACATTCGAGCGATCATCGTTTCATCGGTCGTTCCGGAAAGAAATAGAGCGATCAAGACGGCCGCCGGATCGAACCGTGTCCTTTTCTTAAATCCGAAATTGGATCTCGGTGTCGGTGTCGATTATCCGAGGCCGCGATCGATTGGGGCGGATCGACTCGCGAACGCGGCGGCAGTTGCCCAGCTGTACGGTCTACCGGCGATCGTGGTCGATTTCGGAACTGCGGTAACGTTCGACGTTGTGTCGGAAGCGGGAGATTACGTCGGCGGCGTCATCGCGCCCGGTCTCGAAGTCATGACGAATTATCTTTATCAGCGAACGGCGTTGCTGCCGAAGTTGAGTCTGCGCGAACCACCGCGCGCGATCGGGAAAACTACGCGGGACGCGATGATGTCCGGCGCGGTTTTCGGTTATCGCGGTTTGGTGCGCGAGATCGTTAGGCGACTGACGCAGGAGAATTTTTCGCGAAAAAAACCGCGCATCATCGCGACCGGCGGTTACGCGCGATTGATCGCGGAAGAGTTGCCGGAAATCGAGGCCGTTCATCCAAACCTGACGTTGGAAGGTTTGCGGATCGTGGCGAACCGAAATATTCGTCAGAAAAAAGCGGACCGGTGACGGCTTAACTCACAGCCGTTCAATGTTTTCATAGAAATCAGAATTTTCGCGAGGAGAACGGCAAAATTGGCTTGTCATTAGGCCCGGAGAAAGCTTCTATGCGTCTCTGCATGAACATTCGGAAATTCGCGACGATCTCTGTCCTGGTCATTAGTTCTTTCGCGGCGACAAACGTTGCGCCGACGAAAGCGGAGCTGGAGTCGATGTATGACAAGGCGTTCCGCGAATTTAGCGCTGCGAATTACGATCAGGCGCTGAAGGAACTGGATGCGATCGATGCGCGCCAGCCGGATCTCGCGGAGTCGCAGAATCTGCGCGGCGTGATCCTGATGCGCCAGGCTCAGTATGATCCGGCCGAGACGGCGTTACAAAAAGCGCTCGCGACCGATCCGAAATTTTGGAACGCCCGTTTCAATCTCGCCGAAATTCCGTTCCTGCGAAAAGATTGGGCGGAAGCGCGGAAACGCTTTGAAGGACTCCTCCAGAGCGGGACCTCG
>DATILK010000328.1:0-3661 GCA_035476555.1 Chthoniobacterales bacterium
AGGTTCAGATTGAACTCTGCGGTCACGCCTGCGCTGTCGTTATAAGCCGCTTCCAACACTTCACGACTTTTTTGCAGGTCGATGCCGATGATCAGGCCGCCGCTCTGGCCGCAAAGTTGGCAGACACGCCGCAGAAAATCGGCAGCCACGGGCGGCTCGAGATTGCCGATGGTCGAGCCAGGAAAAAATACGGCGACGTGATCCGGCTTGCGCAGCGGCTTGGGAAATTGCAGCTCCTGCAAGTAATCGGCACAGACCGGAAGGATTTCTAGCGCGGGCATCGCCTTGCTCAATTCGATAGCCGAATCGATCAGCCGCTGTTTTGAAATATCGACAGGAATGTAGGCGATCGGATTCTCGAGATGTTCGAGCAACATCCGCGTCTTGATTCCGGCGCCGGTGCCGAAACCGATCAACGCAGCATTCGCGCCGATCGATTCCGAAATCTCGGGGACGTAACGGCGCAGCAGCTCCGTTTCCGTGCGCGTGATGTAATACTCGGGCAGTTCGCAAATTTTTTGGAACAGGTCCGCACCGCGCTCGTCGTAAAAAAATTTGCAGGGCAACGTGCGCGGCGTACTCGAGAGACCGGCGATGACTTCCGCGAGAAAATCCGCATTGACCGGCTCGAGATCGAGGACGGTGACGCGTCCGGCCGCGCCGCTCATGATGGATCGCGCGCGAGGCGAATGCCGGTGAACTGCCAGCGTTTCTCAGGCTGGAAAAAATTCCGGTAGGTCGCGCGAACATGATTGCGCGAAGTGGCGCAAGAACCGCCGCGCAACACCATCTGGTTGCACATGAACTTTCCGTTGTACTCGCCGAGCGCGCCCGGGCCCGCGCGATAACCGGGGTAGGGGAGATAAGCGCTGCGGGTCCATTCCCAGACGTCGCCGTAAATTTGCTGGAGCGCGCCATTGTCGGAGCCGGATGCCGGCGCGGGATGGAATCGCTCGTCATCGACGAAATTGCCTGCGATCGGCAACGGAGTGGCGATGCGTTCCCATTCGAATTCCGTTGGCAACCGCGCTCCTGCCCAGTTCGCGTAAGCGTCGGCTTCGAAATAACTCACGTGCGTGACCGGCTCGGATTCGTCGACCGGACGGAAACCCGAGAGAGTGAAGTTCCACCACGCTCCGTCGCGCTCGATCCAGTAGAGCGGCGCGCGCCAGCGTTGTTCGTTCACGGTCGTCCAACCAAGCGAAAGCCAAAACTCGGACCGCGTGTAACCGCTCGCTTCCATGAACTCGAGATACTCGCCGTTGGTGATCAATCGATTCGAGAGCGAAAAGCGCGGCACGAGCGCGCGATGCCGCGGCCCTTCGTTGTCGTAAGAAAATCCGGCGCCGTCGTGGCCAATCGTTGCGATTGTTTCGTCGAACTCGATGAAACGTTGCGGAGCGACAGGCGCGTTTTTCGAAAACGAGGCGCCTTCGCAGAACACCGGGTAGAGCGGGTTCTGCGCGAGGACGTGTTTGATATCGGTGAGAAGAAGTTCCTGGTGCTGCTGTTCGTGATGCAGACCGAGGATCAGGATCGGCTCGATTTCATTGAGCGTGGCTTCGTCCGCTTCCTGGAGCAGTTGTCCCAGGCATTGATCGATCGATTCCCGAAAACGATAGGTCTCAGCGACGGTCGGCCGCGAAATCAATCCACGCAGATCGCGCCGGTGCATGTCTCCGGCAGCATTGTAGTAGGAATTAAAAAGATAAGCGTACTGTGGAACCTCGGGCCGATAGCGCGGCATCCAGACTTTCACGATGAACGTTTCGAAAAACCAGCTCGTGTGAGCGAGATGCCACTTCGTCGGACTCACGTCGGGCATCGATTGCACGACGTAATCTTCCGGCTCGAGGCTGCGGCAAAGACGCGCCGTGAAATCGCGGACCGCGCGGTAGCGTTCCAGTAATTCCGCCGCACGCCCGTGCGATTCGACGCGTGTCTGCACTTCGCCGCGCCCGTGCGGTGACCCGGCCACGAGAGTCTCGGGCGCTTTCAAGGTTACTCAGCCTTCCTGTTGGAGCTCTTCCTTGCGGGCCTCGACCATTTGGTCGTGCGCCGCTTCTTCCAATCCGTCCTCGACGAGTTGCTCGCCCAGATTCTCGTCGTCTTCGATTCGCGGAGTATGATGCCCCTTCGACGCCGCGACTACATTCCATTCCTCGACGACTTCAGCGTTGCTCTCCGTTTCTTCCGGAGCACTGGAGGCCTGCGCCCCGCGCAACTCGCGTCGCGCCTGCTCCCAGTCCGCATCGGTAAATTCGTCCGGGTCCCGCTCGGCGATGAGCGCAATTTCGCGCGCGCGCTTTTCGACCTCATCGGGCGAAGGAGCGCCGAAGCCATTACCATGAACTGAAATTTTGCCTGCCGGATGAGAGTTGTCGTTCATATAAGTGAATTCGAAGTAGAGAGGGGTCGTGTCCGCATGGAATTGTTTTTCATTATCCGGCTCGCGGCGGCGAAAGGCAAACCTCGGTTTTGTGATTAATGAGTGATCAAATTCAGAACCTCACGCTATCGAACGGCGCGACGGTCGCGCTGAGTGAATACGGCGATCCGCGCGGCGTGCCGATTTTCTTTTGTCACGGCTGGCCCAGCTCGCGGACGATGGCGGAGCTGGCGGATGAAGCCGCGCGTGACCTTGGCGCGCGCATTATCTCGCCGGACCGCCCGGGAATTCGCGACTCGCAATTTCAACCGAACCGGCGACTCATCGATTGGCCGCCGTTGCTAAATGAGATCGCTGATCGGTTGGCGATCGATCGTTTTCGCCTTCTCGCGATTTCTGGCGGAGCACCCTACGCGTATGTCACGGGCTGGATGGCGCCGGAACGCGTTGAAAAAATCTCCGTCGTGAGCGGCGCGCCGCCGCTCGACGAATTGACGGAATACGGCGGGTTGCTTCCGGTTCACCGGCGAATGCTCCAGCTTCGCGCGCGCCGGCCAGGATTGATGAAAGCGCTCTTTCATCTCGCCCGGCCGTTTGTTGCGATGCGAATGCCGATCCGGTTGCGTCCGCTTCTTCTGAAATTTCTCCAGCCGTGCGACGCAAATGTGCTCCGCGAATCGCGCGCGTTCGAGGTTTGCTTCGAGAGCGCTCGGCAAGCGTGGCGTTCGTCGGCCCGCGGCGTGATGGCCGACGCCGAGATTTACGCAACGCCCTGGGGATTTCCTCTCGAGGAACTGCGTGTTCCCGTCGCGTTGTGGCACGGAACGAAGGATCGCACTTTTGCGCATCGCCTGGCGAAGGATGTCGCGTGCCGCCTGCCGAATTGCGAATTCCATCTCATCGACGGCGCCGGACATTACTCGCTGCCGATCCGATACATTCGCGAGATCCTGCAGGATTTGCTGGAGTAGAATTTTTCGCGTGCACCAGCCCGGTGCCCGGCCGAAACTTCGCGGTGGAAGATTTTACCACGGGCATTACCCACGACCAGCCGACGCGCCGGCAATCGTCGCTCGGCGCGCCGTTCGACGAACGGATCCACGAGCTCGTGAAGGATTGGGGCGCGGAAAAATCGCCGGAGCTGATCGAGGAAATGATCGGCACCGCGCTGAATATGGCGCGCGACAAAATGGGCACGGGCGACCTGAAGCTCATGAATCGGTCGCTGAAGGAATTGCGTTACGCGGCGAAAATGTTTTCCGGATACCGGCA
>DATILK010000329.1:0-9289 GCA_035476555.1 Chthoniobacterales bacterium
AGAGCCGCTGTTTGAAATCGCAGATGCCGCCGATGCCGTCTTCATTCCAGCGAAACGCGCGCGATCGTGCCTGATCGTGCGGGAAATAATTCCAGGCATCGCCGTTCGCGCTGTAATCTTCGCGCACGGTTGCCCACGCGCGCTCGGCCAGATAGGGCCCCCAGAGATGCCAGCGCTCGTCCTGGTTATTTTCCGCGAGGCGCTGCTGCTCGGCGTTCACGGAACCGATTACCAATCAAAAAACGAAAATCGGCAATCGAAAATCGAAAATGAGATCACTCCCACTCGATCGTGCTCGGCGGTTTCGTCGAGATGTCGTAGCAGACGCGGTTCACACCTTTGACTTCGTTCACGATCCGATTCGAGATCCGGGCCAGTAATTCATAGGGAACTCGCACCCAATCGGCGGTCATCCCATCCTGGCTCTCCACGATGCGTAGCGCGATCGTGTTGTCGTAGGTGCGCTGGTCGCCCATCACGCCGACCGAACGCACCGGCAGCAGCACGGCGAACGATTGCCAGACTTTGTAATACCAGTCGGCCGCTTCCATTTCACTGGTCACGATGGTGTCGGCATCGCGCAGAATCCGGAGCCGCTCTGGCGTGACTTCGCCAAGAATTCGCACCGCGAGTCCCGGCCCGGGGAACGGTTGCCGGTAAACGATCTCCTTCGGCAATCCGAGCTGGAAACCAGCCTGCCGCACTTCGTCCTTAAACAATTGGCGGACCGGCTCGACCAATTCGAAATGCATTTTTTCCGGAAGCCCGCCGACGTTGTGATGACTCTTGATTACATGCGCCGGATTGCCACCGATCGCGACGCTCTCGATCACATCCGGATAAAGTGTTCCCTGAGCGAGAAAATGATAACCCGCATGTCCGTCGGATCCGCGCGCTGCATCTTCCGCGAGTAATTCCTCGGTCGCGTGTTCGAAAACTTTCACAAACTCGCGTCCGATGATCTTTCGTTTCTCTTCCGGATCGGTGACGCCTTCCAGCAATTTCAGGAAACGATCCGCGGCATCGACGTACTTGAGGCGGATGTGGAAGTTCTCCTCGAAAACGCGCTGGACCATTTCTTCCTCACGGGAGCGAAGCAAACCGTTGTTGACGAAAATGCAGGTGAGCTGGTCGCCGATCGCTTTGTGCAAAAGCGCCGCCACGACGGAAGAATCGACGCCGCCGCTTAGTCCCAGCACGACTTTCTGGTCGCCCACCTGCCGCCGGACGCGATCGCATGCTTCTTCGATGAACGATCCCATTGTCCAATCCATCGAGCACCCGCAGATGTGGAAGACGAAATTCTGAATGATCTCTTTTCCGCGCGGTGTGTGGGCGACTTCAGGATGAAACTGGAGCGCGTAAAGATTCCGCGCTGGATCTTCCATCGCCGCGAACGGCGCGTTCTCGGTCTTCGCGGCGCCGCGAAACCCGGCCGGCATTGTCGTTACTTTGTCTCCGTGACTGCACCAGATGTCGATCTGCGAGCCGATCCCGTCGAAAAGCCTGGAGCCATTCGAAATGTGGAGCATGCCCGCGCCGTACTCGCGCCGCTCGCTGAATTCCACCTGGCCGCCGAGATGATGCGCCATCAGCTGCATCCCGTAGCAAATCCCCAGCACCGGGATTCCGAGCGAAAAAATTTTTGGATCGGGATGAGGCGCGCGCTCGTCGTAAACACTTGCCGGTCCGCCGGACAAAATAATTCCTTTCGGCGCCAACTCGGCGACTTCCCCAGCCGAAATGTTGAACTGGGCAATTTCCGAATAGACCTGGCATTCCCGGATCCGACGCGCGATGACCTGGGTGTACTGCGAACCGAAATCGAGGATCAGGATTTTCGAATGCGCGGCCTTGGCGCTCTTCGTCATGGATGCATTTCCTTGATGTTCGGATCGTCGGAGCGATCCATCGGCCCGAGAGTCCCGTTGCCGGTGATGCCGCGCTGGAGTTTTTGCGGCACTTCCTCCACCGTGGCTTTTTCGAGCGGATCGGCGCAACCGCCGAAGAGAAAGGCGGCACTCGCGAGAACGAAAGCGGCAGTGAAGGCCTTCAAGCGCGAAGAATACTTAAGAAAGTGATGAGTGACAAGTGATCAGTGATGAGTTGGAAACCGGGGACGCCGATGATTGAGCCGGAAGTCTTGCTGCAGGGATATCGCCTCGGTGTTTTCCCAATGGCGATGGCGGATGGCGCGATCGAATGGTTCTCGCCCGATCCACGCGCGATCTTGCCGCTGAAAGAATTTCACGTGCCCCATACGCTACTGCGAGCCGCTCGGAGAAAGAGTTTCGAGATTCGCATCGATGTTTCCTTCACCGACGTCATGCGCGAATGCGCGCGCCGGCCCGAAACCTGGATCAACGATGAGATCATCGCGAGCTACACTCATTTGCACGAGCTCGGCCATGCGCACTCGGTCGAAGCGTGGCAGAACGGGAAGCTCGCCGGCGGGCTTTACGGCGTCGCGATCGGCGGCGCGTTCTTCGGCGAATCGATGTTTCATCATGTTCGCGATGCGTCGAAGGTCGCGCTCCTCGGCCTGGTCGAACATTTACGAGCGCGGAAATTTGTCCTGCTCGACACCCAATGGCTCACGCCTCACCTCCAGCAATTCGGCGCCATCGAGATTCCGCGCCCGAAATATCTTCATATCCTGACGACAGCCGTGAATCTCTCGCGCAGTTTTTTATAGGGCAGGCGCACCGCCTGCCAAATGAGCGGCGAGGCAAGCGGAGCGCTTGCCCTACAACCGGATTACGGCATAGTTTCGGCCCGCGTTCGAGGACGCGCACAACGGCTGGGTAGCTCAGTTGGTAGAGCAGAGGACTGAAAATCCTCGTGTCGGGGGTTCAATTCCCTCCCCAGCCACGTTCCCAAAAAACTATTCCGTCCGCAGCGCGGCCATGGGACTGATGCGGGTGGCGCGACGGGCGGGAAGCCAGGTGGCGATTAGCGCGGCGATCGCGAGGGTGAGGGGAGCGACCGTGAAGGCGATCGGATCGAGCGCGCCGACTTCGTAGAGCATGCCGCTTAAGATTTTTCCGGTACCGGCGGCGAGCAGCAGTCCGATGACAATGCCGCACATGAGCATGATGGAGCCTTCACCCATGATCATGCGCAGGACGGCTCCGGGTTGCGCGCCGAGCGCCATCCGAATACCGATCTCGCGAGTGCGTCGCGCGACGGAATAAGCTTTGACGCCGTAGAGGCCGACGATTGCCAGACCGAGAGCGAGCGCGCCAAAGACGGAAAACATCGCAGCGCCCGCGCGCACGACCCAAAGCTGGAAGTTGCTGTCCAGATGCTGAGAGAAGCTTTTGAGCGACAGCACCGGCAGCGCGGGATCGACGTCGCGCACGGTGCGACGTAACAGGTCGGCCGTGCTTCCCTCGCTACCGGGAGCAAGCGAACGAAATCGGACGAAGAAGTTGACGTTACTCTGGAAGCCGCGCGCGAACGGAACGTAGATCTGGCCGGGCGGATCTTTCTCGAAGAGCTGCTGACGGGTGGACGGAACGATGCCGACGATCTCGATCGTTTCCTTCCCGGTCTCGCCGCTGAGGTCGCCGGTCATGCCGACCTTACTCCCGCCGCCCTTCGCTTTCGGCGCGTTATCGCTCGCGTATTGGATCCGTTGGCCGAGCGCGTCGCCTTCGGGCCAAAGTTTTTTCGCGAGAATTTCGTCCACGACGGCGACCATCGGTCCGCCGGATTGCGTGACCTCGGCTTGGGTGAAAATTCTGCCGCGTAAGACCGGGAGACCGACGGTGGCGAAGTAATCGGCACCGATGCTGTTCCAGGCAGCGCTGAAAGCGAGGCCTTCGGCGGCGGTGGCTGGCTTCGCGTCGGGCGCAGGTTTTAGTCCGGCGCGCTGGACGTTGCGGTTGAGCGAAATCATGCCGAACGGAATCGTTGCCGAAACACTCACCCGCTCGACGCCGGGCAACGACGCGAGACGTTCCCCTAGGTTGCGATAAAGATCCTGGGCGCGCTTCTGATCGTAGCCGGCGAGGCTTGCGTCCGTTTCAACGAGAAAACTTCCGCCCGGAGACACGCCGGTATCGACGGAAGCAGCTTTTCCGGCGCCGCGAATGAACAACGCCGCGGCCGTGAGCAACGCGAGCGAAAAGGCAATCTGCGCAACGACGAGCGGGTTGCGCGGGAGGAATTTCCAGCGTCGCCTAACAACATCTTCGCCCGCCTGTTCCTTTAAGTCGGCGACTACAGCGCTGCGGGAAAGTTTGAGCGCGGGTCCGAGAGCAAACCCAATCGTACCGACGACACAGAAGGCGAAAGTCGCCGCGAGGATCGCCGGATTCGGACCGGCGAGCCAAACGATGTCGAGCGGTAGCATTTTGCCTAACGACGCGACCAGCAAGTCCGACGACCACAGCCCGAGGAGCAATCCGCCGACGCCGCCCGCCAGCGCGAGAACGAATCCTTCAGTGAGAAGTTGCCGCACAATACGAAACCGGCTGCCGCCGAGCGCAAGGCGAATGGCGATTTCTTTCCGGCGCGCCGTGCCCCGCGCGAGGAGCATGTTCGCGAGATTAAGGCAGGCCACGAGCAAAACGACGATGGCCATGCCGAGCAACAACGGCGCAATACTGGCAATGTTTCCCTCGCCTGCGGGCGAGGTGCTGACGGAGAATCGTGAGATGGGTGTGGTGGTGAACGTCTGGTCTTTTTGCTCAACCGGAAACGCTTTCTCGAGATTCGCCGCCAACCCTTCGAGCGCCGGCTTCGCGTTCGCAGCGGTGAGTCCAGGCTTGAGCCGGCCGACGACGATCAACTGCTGACCGCCGCGATCGCCGAAGGTCGTTTTGTTCTCCTGTTCGAAATCGTTCGCGACTCGGTCGTAATTGCTGAACGGCACCCACACTTCGACCGAAAAAATTTGGAGCGTGCCGGTGAACCCGCGCGGCGCAATGCCGACAATGGTAAACGGATGACCGTTGACTAGCAGCTCCGAGCCGAGCACGGCAGGATCAAGGCTATGTTTCTGCCAGTAAGCGTAACTGACGATGGCGACCGGCGCGTTGCGGCCCAAGGCTTCTTCCTCCGGTGTGAAGGTGCGGCCGCGCGCCAGCGGAACGCCGAGGACCGAGAAATAATTGGAGCTCACGATCGCGCCGAACGTGCGCCGGGTATCGCCTTTCTGCCCGAGCCCGATCATGGCGAGGTTGTACGCCATCACGTCGTTGAACACGGTGTTCTGCGCGCGAATGTCCTGATACGTCGGGTAGGAAAAGCCGCGATACGTTTTCGGGTTCTTTTTGTCCTGGGAAAAAATCTGAACGACTTCCTGCGGCTTTGCATAGGGCGGTGGCGCGAAAAACATCGTGTGGACGAGGCTGAAGACGGCGGTATTGGCGCCAATCCCGAGGGCGAGGACGATGACCGCAGCGGCGGTGAACCCGGGCGCCTTGAAAAGCTGGCGGGCGGCAAACTTTAGATCCTGGAACATATGCAGTGGGATGCGCGCCTGGGGGCGATCGGATTCAAAAATCGCCGATCGAGAGCAGGTTGCCTCGATTGCAGGCCGCGGGGAAGCTCCAAAATGGATTTGGCAAATATCAAAGACGCCGTTTCGAGAATCCCGGACGCGCGCGAGCGGTGACGTTTAACGTTTACGCGCCGCCGGAATATCCGCCCGGGAGAAAAAACTGATCACGCTGGCACGAGCGGCGTGAAATCGTAGGGCGACGAGGTGGCGTTGAATTTTGGATAGAGAAATTTCGACGCCGGAACGTTTTCTTTCGCCACGCCCGCGGCCTGGGTCAGGCCCGCTTCGCGCAATCGCGTCAGCGTCTGTTCGAGCAAGCGCGTGCCGAAACCGCGATTCCGGTATTCCGTCGAGATGCACGGCCCCGGAATGAGGTGCATCTCCGCGTCTGGTTTCGTCGAAAGAACCGAGGCGCCGATGATCCGCGTGCCGTGCCGTAACGCCAGGAAGATGCAATGCGACGAGGCGAAGGCGCTCGCGAGCCACGCCTCGATTTTCTCCGTCACTTCCTGCAGTTCCGGGCTCCATGTCGGATCGAGCACGAAGGAACTGGAAATGATTTTGCGCAGTTCCGTTTCGTCCTCCACGGTGGCGGGGCCGATTTCGTAGTGTTCCGGGAGCGCGTTCTCGAACGTCGGAAGCTGGGTCAAATCCCAGGTGAACCGTATCCAGTTGCTCAGCTTCATAGAGGTGCCGGTTAGTATCGTGCGGGGATGGGGAGTCGCAACTGCGCTTCCTCACCAAACATCGTCCACCGCGGCAAGGTTTCGCGGATTTTTTTGAGGCGCGGATTCGCGCGGGCCTTAGATGGCCTGAACCGCTTTCAGCGTTTCGTGAAACGAGTTGTAAAGCTCGCGATACTGGGCAACCCCGCGCCGCAAAACCGGCTTGAAGTTCGCCAGGTCGGCGATGTTCACGATCAGATCTACGCTTTGGACGAACGCGCTCATCGCATCGTTCGTCGGGAACTGGTGGCTGAGCAGAACGAGGAAATGCTGGCGTCGTTCGGCCCCGGGCCGCTTCACCATCGCGCGCAGGATCGGATTATTCTGCGGATTCGAGCCTTTGAAATTCTCGTAAACGACCACGACGTTGTAGCTGTAGGTCTTGAGTTTCAGGAGCACGTCTTCCTCGAACAACCCGAGGTGCACCTTGTAGGTCATGTCGATCAACTGCGGCACGACCATTTTCTGGTATTGCTGGTGATCGACGCACACGAGCGCGGTGTTCTCGCCGAGATCGAAGAAGGATGAGTCTTGCGGTTCCATGGCTTAACGGAAAGCGTTGGCAGGAAGATCGAGGCGCAGACCGGAGTCGAGGTCGTTGTCGACGCCGCGAGCCTTTTGGATCAGGTCGATGCCGCGACCAACGCGGCCTTTGCGGCTGGCAAATAATCGGGCGGTCTCTTCCGAGATGTGATCGTTTTCGTACGCATTCAAAATCGATTGGTCGAATGTCATCCAGCCGAATGGTGAACTCGCCTCGATGATTTCGTAGAAATTGCGGTGCTCGCCTTCGCCGATCGCGACGGTCTCGCGTGTTCGCAGGTTGTTACCCATGATTTCGGTCAACAACTGGCGGCCGCCGCCAACCTTAGGCGCAAGCCGCTGGCTGACGATGTAGCGTAAAGAATCCGCCAGGCGGATCCGGAGTTGTTGTTCTTCGCCGAGAGAAAAGAGACCGAGGATACGATTGATGGACTGGCCGGCATCGACTGTGTGGAGCGTGCTCAGAACAAGGTGACCGGTCTCCGCCGCCATCAGGGCGACTTCGACGGTGGCGCGGTCGCGCATTTCGCCGACGAGAATAACCTTCGGCGCCTGGCGCAGCGCCGCGCGCAGGCCGTTCGGATAGTTGTTAAAATCATGTCCGAGCTCGCGTTGGTTGAACGTCGCTCGTTTCGTTGGATGCACGAACTCGATCGGGTCTTCGAGCGTCACGATGTGAACGGGCTGCTCCTCGTTGATTTCGTTGAGCAACGCTGCCAGCGTCGTCGTCTTGCCGCTTCCGGTTGCGCCGGTTACCAGGACCAGACCGGTTTTCTCCTTCGCGATCTCTTTGAAAATCGGAGGTAATTCAAGAGCTTCGACCGTCGGGATGTCGCCCTGCAATTTTCGCAGCACGATCGAGAAATGGCCCTGCTGCCGGAAAATGTTTACGCGGAATCGGGCCTCGTCGCTGAGCGAATAACTGCAGTCGCACGAGCCGCCAGTGAGGTAATCATAAATCAGCCGCCGATTTCCCTGCATCAACGTCAGCGCGATCTGTTCCGTTTGGTAGGGAGTGAGCGCTTCGATGGGCGGCTCGACGTAGACGGGCTTCAGTTCGCCGAAATCTTCGACCTGCATCGGATGGCCTACCGAAAAGTTCAGGTCCGAGATGCCGTCATACGTTTGCAGCATCGCGGACAAGATTCGGTCAAGATCGGGAATTCTCATCGCTGGCTCCTATTCATCCGCGCCATCCATCGGTGGTTCCTTGAGGAACGGCCGGAATTTCTTTTTGTCGCTCGCCTTGTCATACGCTTCCTCGGGCGAAATACGCGTATGGCGCAGATGTTCCATGATCGCGTCGTCGAGCGGCTGGTTGCCTTTCTTTTTGCCAACCTGAATCATGCCCGGGATCTGGTGGGTCTTGCCTTCGCGGACGAGGTTCGCGATCGCCATGTCGACCACGAGAATCTCCAGCGCGGCGACGCGGCCCGGTTTGTCGATCCGTTTGAAGAGATTTTGCGCGATTACGCCCTTGAGCGATTCGGCCAGGGTCGCCCGGATTTGGTTCTGTTGGTTTGTCGGGAACACGTCGATGATTCGATCAACGGCTTTTGAAGCGCTGGAAGTATGCAGCGTTCCGAAAACCAGGTGACCGGTCGCGGCAGCGGTAAGAGCCAGCTCGATTGTCTCGAGGTCGCGCAATTCACCGACGAGCAAAACATCCGGATCTTCACGCAAGGCGCCGCGCAGCGCGGCCGCGAACGAACGCGTATGCACTCCGACTTCACGATGCTGGACCAGACAGTTCTGGCTCCGATGCACGAACTCGATCGGGTCCTCGACGGTGATGATGTGATCGTGCCGATGGAGGTTGGCGTAATCCATCATCGCCGCGAGCGTCGTCGATTTGCCGGAACCGGTCGGGCCCGTGACGAGGACGAGTCCTTTTTTGAGCATCGGAAATTTTTTCAAGACCGGAGGCAGGCCGAGGTCCTCCACCGTCAGCACTTGGGAAGGAATCAAACGAAACACCGCCGAGATTCCGTATTTCTGCTGGAAGAAATTTGCGCGATAACGCGCCATCCCGGGGACTTCGTAGCCGAAATCGATGTCTGAGGTTTCTTCGAAGATCTTGATCTTCCCTTCCGGGGCGATCTCGTAAACCATCGCCTTGAGTTCGTCATTGCGGAGCGGTGGATAATCGACGCGGACGAGCTCGCCGTTGATGCGAAGCATGGGCGGATTACTGGTGGAGAGATGAAGGTCGGATGCCTTCTGCTCTCCCATGAGCTTGAAAAATGAATCGATTCGGGCCATGGGCGCGGCCCTTCGTAAAGCTAAATCGGTGCCATTAGCCGGCGGGATTTCCCGCGAAACCGGCTAATAGCCTACGATCCGGAAAGTCGCGCCGCGTCGATCGTCGAGCGAACTTGCTCGAGCAATTTATCCGATGTGTACGGCTTCGGGATAAAGCCCTTCAGTCCCTGCGCCAGCATGTTGCCGAGCTTCGTTTGCTCGGCAAATCCGCTACTCAAAACGACGACGATCTCCGGATTGATCGCGCGCA
>DATILK010000330.1:0-3691 GCA_035476555.1 Chthoniobacterales bacterium
GCCGACGAGCAACGAACCGAGGATCGCCGAAAGAATAAATCCGATTCGGCGCCGTTCGCCGGGGACCTCGGTGGAATAATGCTGCCGCAGCGCGTCGGCTGCTTCCTGGCTGAGGACGCCCCTCGTGACGAGGTCCGGCAGCTCAGCCAGAAGCCACCGAATTCCAGTGCGGTCCGCCGATGACATCGGCGAAGGTTATTGGTAGGGCGAGACTCTGTCGAGCCGCTCAGATAGTAGGGCGTCAGGCGGCTCGACGGAGTCTCGCCCTACCAGGAAACCTCTCGCTACGCGCTATTACGGTTCCCGGTTACCAGCAAGATGACCCCGCCGACCAGACAAACGCCGCCGATAATGGGGCCGAGCGGCACGGGATGTTCCTCGTGTCTGTTGATCTCGATCGGTCCCAGCTTCGCCACGTTCTCCTTCGTCGTGTAACTCGCGTAGCCACCGTACGCGAAAGCGATGATGCCGATCGCGATCAGGATGATCCCGAGAATTCCGGCGGGCTTCATGTCCGTGCGCGCGCTAGAGCGAACGCCGGCCAGTCACCAAATTCACGATCAACACGATCAGCGCGATGACGAGAATGAGGTGAATGAGGCTGCCGATATGGAACACGGTGAAACCGAGCAGCCAGAGAATCAGAAGAATGACGAAGATTGTCCAAAGCATATGTTTTCCTTTGAGTTGGTTTACTTTGCTTCGTTTGCGAAGCGCGCGCCGCGCTTAAAGATTTTTCGGAACCGCGGTTCTTTTTCGGGCTACCGAATTTTATGGTGGGTGAAAGAAATTGCTGGCAGCTCAGATTTGGAGCGACTACAACCCGATTGTCGTCCAAAACGAATCAAACCCATGCGCTTCAAACTTCTCGCTGTTTCAATTCTCGCTCTGTCTCTCGCTCTTGTCGGTGGCGCGTTCGCGGCCATCGTCGTTGAAAAGCAATCCCGCCAACTGCCCTACGTAGAGGTAGTCGATTGCCAGGGCATTCACTCCTTTGTCTTTCGTGGACCGAAGGGGACCGAGCGGAAGCCGATCCTCGTCCCGCCCAAGGAATATTGGACGGTGCGGGAAGCGGGGCTTTACAAATTCGTTCTGCGTCACCACAGCGGCGATACTTGCTCGCGGCTGGTGACGCCGGAAGTCTTTGCGCGGTATCGCGTCGGCGATGATTTCAGAGACAGCGAACCTTTCACGGAACGCGTAACGGAAGACAGCAAGTCGGTGCAACCGGTGGTCCATCATCGGCGGCACACGGCGCAGGTGACGAAGCATCGTGATTCATCGCATCGAATCGCGAAGCATCTCCGCCAACATCGAGCTTCGCGTCTGGCGGCGCGCTAGAATTCTGGGGAGCGCACGCGTCTCGCGTGTGGGCGATGGCGCCTCGCCATCGCGAACTTTCTCAAAGCTTGTTTCGGCGAGACGCCGAAACCAACGCGCGAGACGCGCGCGCTACCCCACCGGATTGTTGTCACATTTCGCCCAGCGCCGCGCGGACATTCCAGCCATGCGCGGCGAGCCTTTCAGCGGCTTGGGCGGGATCGCACTTTGCCAGCTCGGCGACGAGGCGGACGGCGCGATCGCGCAGCTTCGCGTTCGAAGCATTCACGTCGATCATCAAATTGCCGCGCACTTTGCCGAGCGCAATCATCGCGCCGGTGCTGATGATGTTGAGCGCGACCTTCGTCGCGGTGCCGGCCTTGAGCCGCGTCGAACCCGTCAGCAACTCCGGTCCAGTCGCCAAATCTATTTCGAGATCGCAACCGGGAACTCGTTCGCGCGCGGGATTGCAGGTCAGCAGGATCGTTTGCGCACCGCGTCTCTTGGCCTCGGTCAGCGCGCCGAGAACAAATGGCGCCCGGCCGCTTGCCGTGATTCCGCACACGACATCTTTTCCGGTCACAACGCGTTCATCGATGGCAAGCGCCCCGCTGCCGCGATCGTCCTCCGCGCCTTCGACACTGCGCGACAACGCCGTCACTCCACCAGCGATGATTCCTTGCACCATATTCGGCGACACGCCGAACGTCGGCGGAATCTCGCTCGCATCGAGCACACCCAAACGCCCACTCGTTCCCGCGCCCACATAAAAAAGCCGGCCGCCATCCCGCAAAGATTTCGCCACCATCTCGAGAGCGCGCGCGAGCGATTCCGTTCCTTTCCGCAACGCTTCCTGCACGAAACTTTCTTCCTCAACGAAGAGTTCGACTAATTGCCGGGCGTTGAGTTTTTCCAAACTCTCCGAGCGCGGATTGCGTTGCTCGGTGAGCGCGCTGGCGAGACTTTCCGCTTCGCGCTTATTCGCTACACTCGGCACCGCACCGTGCTCGTTCATTTGGATCGCGAGCCAGGCGGCGCCGAGCTCCGGAGATTGCTCGCTCATCGCCACCCGCGCATCGGAGAGTGTCTTTTTCAGTTTTCGCTTGAAGGCGTGAACGTAAACGCCGTCGCGCTGGAACAGGCCTCCGAGCAAAATCACTTTGGGCGCGAGCAAGCCGAGCCGCGTCGCGACCGCCGCCGTGTATTCGCTCAACACGCCGGCGCCTTCTTCGACGATTCGCATCACGCTTTCGTCGCCCTTCATCGCGCATTCCAAAACGACCGGCGCCAGTCCGGCGACATCGTCCTTGTCGGCGATCTGGGCCCAGCGCACCAGTTCATCGCGGCTGTTCAGGTTGAGTGCGCGGAGAATCGTTGCGGTGAACTGCGCTTCGCCGCGGTGCAGATCGTATTCGCGCAAAATGAATCGGAGCGCTTGCAGCGCCAGCGAATACCCGCCGCCCGCATCGCCGAGAATGTGTCCCCAGCCGCCGGCCTTTTCGATTCGATCGCCGCGACGACCGGTGACGGTCGCGCCGGTTCCGGCATTGACGGCAATTCCATCTCCGCGACCCAGCGCGGCCGCAAGTCCTGAATCGCGGTCGCTTCCGGCCACGATTTTCGCATTCGGCCAAACTTCCCGGCACAACTTCGTGAGCTGGCTCCGATCGTCTTCCGTCGCGCATCCGGCGAGGAACATCCCGACGCGATCGGTTTCGCGCGGCATCTGTTGAAAGATCGCGCGCAATTGCTCGGACGAAACGAGCCGCAGATTCGATGGCGGCAATTTCCCCTGCTCGATGACACAGAACGAATCGGCTTCTTGTTCGACCAGCACCCATGAGGTCTTGGTCCCGCCGCCTTCCACGCCGAGGATGCGCTCGCTCACTGTTGCTAATGCATAGCTTCTCTAAAAAAATTTGAAAGCTCCTCTATTGGCGCGACACGGAACGTGGATCTGGGTAGCGCACGCGTCCCGCGTGTTGGTTTTGGCGTCCCGCCAAAACGATCTTCCAGAAAAGTTCGCGAACCCAGGACGGCTTCGCCCACACGCGAGACGCGTGCGCTACCCGGCCTCTGGATCGCCGATTTCCAGCCAATTCAAACCGCGGCTTGGAACGCGGCTCTGGTTGGAGATTATTGTCTGCCATGGCGCTAGATGAAAAGCAGGCGGCGAAGCGAATTACGCAATTGCGGCGGGAAATCGCGGAACACAATCGCCGCTATTATGAAGAGGCTGCGCCGACGATCAGCGATCGCGAATACGACGCGCTTTACCGCGAGCTGAAGGATCTCGAGAAAGAATTTCCGAAACTCACGACGCCTGATTCGCCGACCCAACAAACTGGCGACAAGCCACTGAAGGCGTTCG
>DATILK010000331.1:0-3140 GCA_035476555.1 Chthoniobacterales bacterium
CGTTTCGCCCAAATCGGAATGGCAAAGCCGACCAGAAGAACCGCGTCGATCAGGACGACGGAAAACTCGAGGTGAGTCGAGATGCCGCTCTTCACGCCTTCATGATTCGCGCGCGGGTGGCGTTTGTGATGAAATCGAATCAGGACGTAAACGAAATAGATCGACCACCCGACGAAGAGGGCGCCCATGAACCAGTGCGAGAACTCGATGATGTGATCGATCTGGAAGCCGTGCTCCGAAGCGTTCGGCGGCAGGCCGATCAACTCGTTGATGAGCGCGAGGCTATTCATAAGGCTTTAAGTCCTCGTCGGTCAGCTGCTGATGCGGCTCGAGCGGCGTGTGCGCGTGTTTCCAAAGATGGAAACTGAACGCGCCGACTCCGCCCATGACCGACATGATGAGACCCATCATCACCCAAATCGCGGCGGCCATGTGTTCGGTGGTTTTGGAATCCGGCGCGGTGAAACATTGCGAACAGGCGAGCGCCTGGCCGATCGGCGTGCCGAGAAACAGAGCGATGGCGAGAATGATGCGCGCTTTCATGTGATGATGCGGAGCCGTTTCATTTTTCGCCAAAACCAGATGCCGTAAATGATCAAGGCAGCCGCGGCGATGAATGCGCAGATCGCCCCGACCCGAAACGCCGGCGCGCCGTGGATCGAATCAACCCAAAGACACCAAGCGCCGGACCCGAGCGCGAGCAGTGTCGAGAACGTAATGAAAACGATATGGAAACCTTTGAGCGACATTAGCGGGTGACCGGATCGTACCAGGCGAGATAGGTGAGGAAGAAAAGTCCGAGAACGAAAAACGCCGTGAAAACGAGAATGCGGTAGATGAGGCGTTTCTCGTTCGAGAGGTGCATAAAAATCGCAGCGACGAGCGCGGCTTTGAAAGTCGCGACCAGCATGGCGACGGCGACGTTCGCCTTCATCGTCCCGAAGTTCACATAGGACAAAAAGACGGTGATGGCAGTGAACGTGATCAACGTCGCGCCGACCAGAAGATATTTGCGGACGTGTTTCGCGACGTTGTGCGCAGCGTGATCGTCCGGGGCGGCGTGTCCGTCAGCGGCAACCATTTCTTCGTGTTCGTTCATGATTTAGAGCAGGTAGAAAAGCGGAAAGACGAAAATCCATACGAGATCGACGAAGTGCCAGAAGAGGCCGGCGACTTCGACGCGGTTGGCGAGGTGCTCGGGATTTCGTTTGTAAAGTCTCTTACTGACCGGCAGCCACATGTAGATGAACACGAGCACGCCGCCGAGGACGTGGGCGCCGTGCAGGCCCGTGATGGTGAAATAGCTCGCGAAATACGCGCTGTGCCATGGACCAAACGACGAGATGCGCTCGACATCCTCCTTCTCGATTTTCGCGATTTTTTCTGTGTGTGGAACGTAGAGAAAATGCGGCCGATCCATGTTTGGATTGGTTGGATCGGCGTTCACCGGGTCCATCGCGATCTCGTACTCTTTCGCGTTCGGATCGTTGATCGCCTCCTTGTTTTCAAGGTGGCCGCTGATCTCCAGGCGCGGCGCCAACCCGCGTTCCGCGAGGTGATGGTTGCCGAGATACTGCTCGTACTTTTCAAGCTTGTCCGGTTTAATGAACGCGCCGAAGTGCTCGAATTTCTGCGGCCATTCGTAAGCGAGTTTCACCACCAGGAAGATCACGCCGCACAAGATCGTGACCAGCATGTACCACCAGTAGGCGCGATAGCGGCGCATCTTCAGCGCGGCCCACGCGAGCACGACGGTGACCGATGACGCGATCAGGATCGCGGTGTTCATCGTGCCCACGGGAACGTTGAGCAGGCCGTGGGGCCATTCGCCGGGGTTGGCGTCAAGCCGGAGGAAAACGTAAGCGGAGAAAAGTCCGCCGAAGAGCATCACTTCCGAAGCGAGGAACAACCAGATGCCGACCTTCGCGTTCCAAAGGCCGGTGTCGGGCCGCGCCGTTACAGTGTAAGGAATTTCCATGGCGCGTTAGTGCACTCCGGCGGCAGCCGCGGCTTCGTAGGCTTTGCGATCGCTGTCGGTCAGCGGTTCGGTTTGCATCGTGAAGTCCGTTTCGCGGCCCGGCAGGCTGTACTCGTACGGCCCGCGATAGACCGTCGGCGCAGTCGTGAAATTTCCGTGCGGCGGCGGCGAGGGCGCGGTCCATTCCAGCGTCGTCGCGTGCCAGGGATTGATGTCGACTTTCTCGCCACGCTTCATGCTCCAGAAGAAATTGATGATGAATGGAATTTGGGCGAGGCCCATCGTCCAGGCGGCGATCGAGATCGGCGTGTTCCATTCGAAGCCGCTCAAGCCCCATACTTTTTCGCCGGCAAGATTCCAGCCCTGCCCGCCATCGTACCAGCGCCGGTGCATGCCGAGCATTCCCTGGAGGAACATCGGCAAAAAGATGATGTTCATGCAAATCAACGACGGCCAGAAATGGACCTTGCCCCAGAACTCGTTCATACGGCGGCCGGTCGCTTTCGGGAACCAGAAATAGATTCCGGCGAACACGGCGAAGATCGTGCCTGGCGCGACGATGTAATGGAAATGCGCGATGACGTAATAGGTGTCGTGCAGGTAAAGATCGGCGGAATTAAACGCGAGCGGAATGCCGGTCAGTCCGCCGATGCCGAACATCGGGAGGAACGCAGTCGCGAAAAGCATCGGTGTGTTGAACCGGATCGAACCGCCCCAGAGCGAAATAAAGAACGCGCTCAGGATGATGACCGACGGGATCGAGATGATCATCGTAGTTGTCTGGAAAAACGCGCTGACGACCGAGCCCATGCCGGTGAGCCACATGTGGTGGGCCCAAACGATGAAGGAAAGGAACCCGAGAACGAGCGCGGCGAAAACGAGCGACTTGTAACCCCAGAGCGGTTTGCGCGTGTTGTTCGCGATGACCTCCGCGACGATGCCCATGCCGGGAAGAATGAGCACGTAAACTTCCGGGTGCCCGAGGAACCAGAACAGATGTTGCCACAAAAGCGGGCTGCCGCCGCCGCTGATATATGCCGGCGCGCCATTCACGACCAGGCCGGCAGGCAGGAAGAAGCTGGTGTGCGCGACCCGATCCATTAATTGCATGACGATTGCCGCTTCGAGCGGCGGAAATGCCAGCAGCAACAGAAATGCGGTA